>DATAJI010000379.1:0-5030 GCA_036262195.1 Solirubrobacteraceae bacterium | reverse complement strand
GGTCAGTAGGACCGTGTGGAGCGCCTCGGGCGGTAGGTCGCGCTTGCGCGCTGTCGCGATCGCGACAGCGCGCAAGCGCGACCTACCGCCCGAGGCGCTCCACACGGTCCTACTGACCGAGAAGGACGGGACTCTGTGCGGCCTCGTGACCGCTGGCGCGTTGATCGCCGCCGACCCGAAGACGCCGCTACTCGAGTTAGGCGTGACAGGCCCACCGTGGGTGACTGCCGAGGCCGAGGTCCCAGAGGTGGCGCGCCTGATGACCGATTACAACCTGGTGTCGCTGCCGGTCGTCGACGGAGATGATCGACCGATCGGAATCGTCTCGGTCGATGACATCCTCGAGCTCATGCTGCCCGATGATTGGCGCCGCCGATACGGTCTCGCTCGCGAGTAACATTGCGGCGATGGACGACGAGACCAGCACCCTGCAAGACGGCGATCCTCCGCGAAGTCGCGGTCGCGCGGTCGCCTGCACCGGCGTCCTGACCCCAGCGCCGTCTCGCTGAGACGAGGCTGAGGGAGGCCTCCGGCCGGCCCCCGCGCGATCGACGCCGCGGAGCCCGAAAGGAGGTGACAACGAGTGGCCAAGCCGACGCGCGCGGAAACGCGCTCACGGGCGCCCGACGAGTCGCGCGCCCAGGGCGACATCCAGGGAGCGTTTGGGACGATCCGCGAGCACGAGAGTGACGGGCGGCGCGGCTGGCGTTCGCGGACGCTAGCGCTGCTCGCGATCGCCGGCCCCGGGCTGATCGTGATGGTCGGCGACAACGACGCCGGCGGCGTCTCGACCTACTCGCAGGCCGGCCAGAACTACGGCACCAGCCTGCTCTGGGTGCTGTTGCTGCTGATCCCTGTGCTGATCGTCAACCAGGAGATGGTCGTCCGCCTGGGGGCCGTGACCGGCGTCGGCCACGCGCGTCTGATCGCCGAGCGCTTCGGCCGCTTCTGGGCCTGGTTCTCGGTCGTCGATCTCTTCGTCCTCAACTTCCTGACGATCGTCACCGAGTTCATCGGCGTCAACTTTGCGCTGTCCTACTTCGGCGTGTCGAAGTACGTGTCGGTCCCGATCGCCGTCGTTCTGCTCTTCGCTATCACCGCCAGCGGCAGCTTCCGCACCTGGGAGCGGGCGATGTTTGTCTTCGTCTTCGCGAACTTCCTCGTGATCCCACTGTTCTTCCTCGCCCACCCGCACGTCGACACGATCGCTCACGACCTCGTCGTACCGGGCATCCACGGCGGCGCCAACTCGACCTCCGTGCTGTTGATCATCGCGATCGTCGGGACCACCGTCGCCCCGTGGCAGCTGTTCTTCCAGCAGTCGAACGTGATCGACAAGCGGATCACGCCGCGCTGGATCAACTATGAGCGCCTCGACACCTGGGTCGGCGCGTTCATCGTCGTGATCGGCGCCGCGGCGCTGATGTCGATCTGTGCGTTCGCCTTCCAGCACACCCAGTATTTCGGCAGCTTCAAGAATGCCGGCGCCACCGCGAGCGCGCTCAGCTCGACGCTCGGGTCCGCCGCTGGGGGGTTCTTTGCCGTCATCCTGCTCAATGCGTCGCTGATCGGCGCAGCGGCGCTGACGCTCGCCACGAGCTATGCGCTCGGCGACCTCGCCCGCACGCGTAGCTCACTGCACCGCAAGGTCAGCGAGGCGAAGGGCTTCTACGCTGTTTTCGCCCTGCTCGTCGCTGGCGCCGGCGGGATCGTGCTGATCCCCGGAGCGCCGCTTGGCGTGATCACCACCGCGGTCCAGGCGCTCGCGGGCGTCCTGCTACCCAGCGCGACGGTGTTCCTGCTGCTGCTCTGCAACGACCGCGACGTGCTCGGTCCGTGGCGCAACCCGCCGTGGCTGAACGTGCTCGCGAGCGTCATCGTCTCTGTGCTCGTGCTGCTGTCGCTGATCCTGATGGCAACGACGGTCTTCCCGCACATCGATGTGACGCGTTTCGCGCTGATCGGCGCCAGCGCGCTCGCGCTGGGCCTCTGCGGGTTCGGCGCGGCCGCCCTGCGAAGCCGGCGCTCGGGCGGCGTCACCGTGATCGACAGCGGGCCGCACGTCCCCAAGCAGCAGTGGACGATGCCGCCATTGGCCCTGCTTCAGCGACCGGCCGCATCGCGCGGTCGCAGCATGGCGCTGGCCGGGATGTGGGCCTACCTGATCCTCTCGGTCATACTGCTCGCCGTGAAGGCGGCGCAGCTCGGCGGCGCGTGATGCCAGTAAACACGCGTTTTACTGTTAATGCGTAAAGCGCTAATCCGCACACTACTCACTGGCGGCCTTATCGCGTCGCTGGCCGCCGCCTCCAGCTTCGCGGCACAAACGGTGACAAAGCACTTTTATGGGTCCAAGAAGCTCGCTGCCGGGCAGACACGCACAGTCACGGTCAGCTATCCCGACGCGCTCGAGTACGGCAATGCGATTTATTCAGGGAATGTCCGCATCGTCGCGATCGCCGGCAGCGGCGGGGCGCCCGATCTCGCGAAGGTCAGAATCCTGAGTCGCGGCTCGGTGCTCGGCGGGTCGAGCTACCAAGTGCGAGCGCGCAACGCCAACGCCCGCGGCACGGCCCCGGTCCGCGTCGAGGTGACCGCCACGACGGTCGAGCCGCTGCCCCACGATTAGGTCGAGGGCTTTGCGAGCGCTTCGAGATTCTCGTAGAGCCGCGGCTCGTTGAAGCGCGCGCGCTGCTTGAGCGCCGCCGGGCCGATGCGCGACCAGATGCCCTCGATCCAAAGCCAGTCGTTGACCAGCTTCTTGCTCAGCAGATCGTGTTTGGTGAGCGTCGCGATCGACTCGCCAAACATCAGCATCTTGCGCACGGCCGGGTTCTCCATCGCGTCCGCTTCGTCGGGGTCGAAGTCGTCTGCGAAGAGTTGTGGCATCGCCTCCTCCACCCCGAGCGAAGTCCCCCACTGCGCAATCTGGATCATCAGCTGTGCATCAATACTCGTCGGCTTGGCCATTTTCCCCTCCGGGCTCGGTGATTGCCAGCTGTGAGGAAAATAGCGCGAGTCTGCTAGGCGAGCGTCCGCAGCCCGAGCTCGCGCAGCTGCGCCGGGTCGACCGGGGCGGGCGCGCCGGTCAGCGGATCCATGCCGCTCGCTGTCTTCGGGAAGGCGATCACCTCGCGAATCGACTCGCGCCCGGCGCAGATCGTGACGATCCGGTCGATCCCGAAGGCGATGCCGCCGTGCGGCGGAGTGCCGTAGCGCAGCGCGTCGAGCAGGAAGCCGAAGCGTGCCTGCGCCTCGGCCTCGGAGAGCCCGATCACCTTGAAGACGGCTTGCTGGAGCTCGGGCGTGTTGATCCGGATCGAGCCGCCGCCGAGCTCGACACCGTCGCAGACGAGGTCATAGCCGCGCGAGAGGAGCGCGCCCGGTTCGCTGAAGTCAAGCTCGCTGGACCCAGGCGCCGGCGCCGGCGCCGTGAACGGATGGTGCATCGCGGTAAAGCGCTGGTCCGTCTCACTCCATTCAAACATCGGGAAGTCGCGGAGCCAGAGGACGTCATGGCGCGAGTCGTCAATCAGTCCAAAGCGCTCGCCCAGCTCGAGCCGCAGGGCACCGAGGGCCTGCGCCGCAACCGGCTCACGATCGGCGACGAACAGCAGCAGATCGCCGTCCGCAGCCCCCAGCGCTTGATTGACCGACGCGATCGCCTGCGCCGAGAAGAACTTGGCGAGGTTGCCGCGCCAGCTGCCGTCGCCAGCGTAGATCGGAGCGACCGCCTTGGCGCCGTAGCGCTGGACCACCTCGTTCAGACCCTCCTGCTCGGCGCGCGACAGCTCGCGGGGGCCGGCGTTGAGCGCGCGAACGACGCCGCCCGCGGCGAGCACGCCCTCGAAGACCTTGAATTCGCTGCCGCGCAGCAGATCACCGACGTCGCGGATCTCGAGACCAAAGCGGGTGTCGGGACGGTCGCTGCCGTAGCGCACGGCGGCGTCGGCGAAGGCGAGCTGCGGCCAAGGCGGCGGCGCGACAGCGAATCCCGCGACCTCGAACACGCGTGCCATCACCCCCTCGGTCAGCTGGATGACGTCCTCCTCGGCGACGAACGACAGCTCGACGTCGAGCTGGGTGAACTCCGGTTGGCGGTCGGCGCGCGTGTCTTCATCGCGGAAGCACCGCGCGATCTGGAAGTAGCGCTCGTAGCCAGCCATCATCAGCAGCTGTTTGAACAGCTGCGGCGACTGCGGCAGCGCGTAGAAGCTGCCCGGCTGGGTTCGCGCCGGGACGAGGAAGTCGCGGGCGCCCTCCGGGGTCGCGCGCGTCAGGATCGGCGTCTCGATCTCGAGGAAGTCGCGCGCCGAGAGGTACTCGCGGATCGCAGCGACGATCTCGTGGCGCAGCACGATCGCGTCGCGCATCGTCTCACGGCGCAGGTCGAGCGAGCGGTGGCGCAGCCGCAGTATCTCGTCGACTTCGACGTCCTCGTCGATCGGGAAGGGCGGCGTCGGCGAGGTTGCGAGCACGCGCAGCTCGCTGACCGCCAGCTCGATCTCGCCGGTCTCGAGCCCAGCGTTCACGGTGTCGGATGAGCGCGCGACGACCTTGCCGCTGACGCTGATCGCCGCCTCGCTGCGCAGATCGTGGGCGGCGGCGTGCGCCTCAGGCGCGCTCTGTGGGTGGAAGACGAGCTGCAGCAGGCCGGAGCGGTCGCGCAAGTCGACGAAGATCAGGCCGCCGTGATCGCGACGGCGGTGGACCCACCCCGCGACGCGAACCTCCTCACCGACGGCAGCGGCGCGCAGGTCTCCCGCCCAGTGCGTGCGGTACTCGTTGGGCGCCGGCGGCTGCTTCATGCGACCAGCGCCTGCCTCAGCTGTGCAACCACGTCGCCGTGCGCGACCGCCTGCTCGCTGCCATCTGTGCGGTCGCGGAGCCTGACCGACTTCTCGTCAACCACCGCCACGAAGCGAGCGTTGAGGCGCTCGGCGTGCTTGAGCTGACCCTTGAGCGAGCGGCCGGCTAGCTCAAGCTCGACGCGCAGGCCGCCGGCGCGGGCGTCGAGGGCGAGCTTGAAC
>DATAJI010000378.1:0-5820 GCA_036262195.1 Solirubrobacteraceae bacterium | reverse complement strand
GCGTCGAGCTCTCGAGTATCGTGATCGAGAGCGCCGGTGAGCCCGCGCTGCTGCTCACCGCGCTCGAGATGCTGGCGAGCTTGCCGCAGGAGCCCGCGCCCGCGCGCCCGCGCGCCATGGTCACGCTCGATGCCATGGGCGAGAGCGTGATCACCGTCGATGCGGACGGGCGTATCGATTACATCAATCACGCCGCCGAGGCGCTGCTGGGCCAGACCTCCGACCAGGTGGTGGGCAAGACCTTTCCCGACGTGGCTTCGCTGGTCGATGAGACGGACCGCCGTTCGCTCGGTGATCCGGTGCGCAAGGCGCTCGCGACCGGAGGGCGCGTCACCATGGGCAAGCGCGCGGTGCTCGTGCCGGTGAACGGCTCGCTCGAGCGCTCCGTGGAGATCAGCGTCACGCCGCTCAAGTCCAACGGCACGGACTTCACTCTGGGGCTCGTGCTGGTGATGCACGACACCAGCGAAATGCGCGGGCTCACGCGCCAGATGAGCTATCAGGCAAGCCACGACGCACTCACCGGCCTCGTGAACCGGCGCGAGTTCGAGCGGCGCCTGCGCGAGGCCATGGACGCCGCCCAGACGGGCGATGTGGCGCACGCGCTGTGCTACCTCGATCTCGATCGATTCAAGGTCGTGAACGATACCTGCGGCCACACGGCCGGGGACAACATGCTGCGCGAGGTTGCGACCATCATCAAAGACGCCGTGCGCGACTCCGACACGGCGGGGCGCATCGGCGGCGACGAGTTCGCCCTGTTGCTCGTCGGCTGCCCGCTCGAGAAGGCCCGTCAGATCGCCGACGACGTCGTGCGCGCGGTCAGCGACTATCGCTTCGTCTGGAAGGACAAGATCTTCAACATTGGCGTGAGCGTCGGCCTCGTCGAGATCGGCCGCGGCGAGGGCTCGATAGAGGACATGATGAATTCGGCGGACTCGGCCTGCTACGTCGCGAAGAAGCAGGGCGGCGTGCACGTGCACGTGTATTCGGCGCGTGAGGAGGCGAACGCGCGCCAGTCCGGCGAGATCCATTGGCTGCAGAAGCTGCAGGGGGCGCTGCGCGACAACCGCTTCGAGCTCTATTATCAGCCCATCGTGCCGGCCTCGGCGAGCGTCGAGCGCGGACCGGCGCTCGAGGTATTCGTGAGGCTCGAGCCCGAGAGCGGCCAGCCGAGCGTGCCGCCGGGCGAGTTCATCCGCGCCGCGGAGCGCTATCGCTTGATGCCGCACGTCGATCGCTGGGTGGTGCAGGCCGTGCTGTCCGCGCTCGGGCGCGGCGGCATGAGGCTGCCGCCGGGCCGCAGCGTCGCCATCAACATCTCGGGGCAGACGCTGGGCGATGCCGATTTCCTCGAGTTCGTGGTCGACTGCTTCGATCACACCGGCGCAAATCCGGGCGACATCTGCTTCGAGGTCACCGAGAGCGCCGTGGTCGCGAACCTCGACTACGTGCGCCGCTTCATCGCCGTTCTGCACGGCATGGGTTGCGAGTTCGCGCTCGATGACTTCGGTAGCGGCCTCTCCTCGTTCACCACTCTGAAAACCTTGCCCATGGACTATCTGAAGATCGACGGCTCGTTCATTGCCAACCTCGCCGTCGATACGGTGAACCAGGCGATGGTCGGTGCGATGATCGAACTGTCGCGCAGCCTGCATTTCCGCATCGTCGCCGAGCAGGTCGAGGATCAGCTCTCGCTCGACACGGTCAAGCAGATGGGCATCGACTTCGTGCAAGGCTTCATCATCGCCCGTCCGCAACCCCTGTCCATCACACCCGGGTCCCTGCAAATCAACCCCTTATAACCCCCGGGCAGGCGCTCATAACAAAGTTCTATGGCTTTTCCCCCGCGCTTGGGGGGAAAATTCAGTTATTGCCGGATACATTCGAGGGTGCCCACCATGCCTATCTATGAAGACAACACCAAGTCCATCGGCCGCACTCCGCTGGTGCGCATCAACCGGCTGGACGCCTCGAGCGGTGCGACGATTCTCGCCAAGATCGAGGGCCGCAATCCCGCCTACTCGGTGAAGTGCCGCATCGGCGCCGCCATGGTGTGGGACGCGGAGGAGCGCGGTGCGCTGAAGCCCGGCATGTCCCTGGTCGAGGCGACCAGCGGCAACACGGGGATCGCGCTCGCCTACGCCGCCGCGGCACGCGGCTACGGGTGCGTGCTCACCATGCCCGAGACGATGAGCATGGAGCGGCGCAAGGTGCTGATTGCGTTCGGCGCCAAGCTCGTGCTGACGCCCGGCGCCAAGGGCATGAAGGGCGCCATCGCCAAGGCCGAGGAGCTGGCCGCCGCGGAGCCCGGCAGGTACCTGTTGATGCGTCAGTTCGACAACCCCGCGAATCCCGCGATTCACGAGAAGACCACCGGCCCCGAGATATGGGAGGACACGCAGGGTAAGATCGACATTTTCGTGAGCGGTGTGGGCACGGGGGGGACGCTGACGGGCGTGTCGCGCTATATCAAGCACACGAAGGCCAAGAAGATTTTGACCGTCGCGGTGGAGCCGACCAACTCGCCGGTGATCAGCCAGACCTTGGCGGGCGAGACTCCGACGCCCGCTCCGCACAAGATCCAAGGCATCGGCGCAGGCTTCATTCCGAAGAATCTCGACCTATCGCTGATCGATCGCGTAGAGCAAGTGAGCAACGAGGAGGCGATCGCGGTGGCGCGCAGTCTCGCGCGCGAAGAAGGCATGCTCTGCGGGATCTCCTGCGGCGCGGCCATGACCGCCGCCTTGCGGCTCGCGCGCGAGCCCGCGCATGCGGGCAAGACCATCGTCGTGATCCTGCCCGACGCCGGCGAGCGCTACATCACGATGCCGTTCTTCGCGCCCTGACACCCTGAGCTCTCCGCCGAGCGCTCTGGGAGCCGCGCTACGCTCTAACGAATGTCAGGACGCAAGTTGCTCAACCGCGTGGCGACGGAGATTCGCCGCGATATCGCATCGGCACGCGCGCGCGATCCTTCGACGCGTGGCGTCGGACCGGCTCAGCTGCTGGCAACCTGGCCCGGCATCCAGGCCCTCCTCGCGCATCGCGTCGCCCACGCGCTGGAGGAGGCGGGCGTACCGGTGCTGCCGGGTGCGATCGCCTTCACGGCGCGCACGGTGACGGGAATCGAGATCCATCCCGCGGCGAGAATCGGCGACGGCCTCTTCATCGACCACGGCTCTGGCGTGGTCATCGGCGAGACCGCCAGGATCGGCAATGACGTGACGCTCTATCAGGGTGTGACGCTCGGTGGCACCGGCTTCTCGACCGGCAAGCGCCATCCAACGGTCGAGGACAACGTGACGATTGGCTCCGGCGCCAAGCTGCTCGGTCCGATCACGATCGGACACGGCGCCAAGATCGGCGCGAACAGCGTCGTCGTCAGCGACGTGCCGGAGAACGCAACGGTCGTCGGCGTGCCCGGTCATCCGGTACGCGTCGACGGCAAGCGCGTCGAGGGTCCCGACGCCGATTGGATTCATCTACCTGACCCGGTCGCCGACGCGATGCGCGCGCTCTCGAGCCGCGTCGCCGAGCTCGAACGCCAACTCGCTGAAGTGACCGGTCAGCCGGTGAGCGCGGATGGCGAGTCAGCTACGGTCCTACCGCTGCGGCCGGTCCATGGCCGTAATCCCGCCGGCGGCTAGTAGAACACGCAGCGGCAGCGATGGCGCGGCCGGGCCTTGTACTGGGGGGCCTGGCCTCGGTTCCACAGCCAGTTATCGAGCACGCGCGGCGGCACGCCAGCGTGCCGCGCGAGCTGTTCGCAGGCTAGAACCGCACAGGCACGGATCTCGCGCTCCTCTCGGCCCGGCTGGAGCAGCTGCTCGGCGTCGATGCGGGCTGCGAGATGCTCCTCGTAGACGAGGATCCCCTCGCAGCGCAACACGTGAGGCACGACGTTGTCGGCAAAGATCGTCAAGCGATCGAGGTCGCTGAAAGTGGCGACTCCAGCCAGCTCGAGATCCGAGGCGAGAAGTTGAGCGCGCTTGTAGAACGGCGGATCGCGAAACATCGCCATACCCCTGACCAGCCCCGCAGCGAACCGCTCGGCTGACCCCTCCGCGCTATCGACCGCCTCCAGCGCGGTGCGCTCGCCGAGCCAGCGACCGAGGTCGCGCAAGGCCTGGGCGTACAGCGCCATCAGCTCGTGGTTGACGGGCTGGCCAAGTGCAAGCGCGATCGCTGGCGTGTCGATCCGGCGTAACTGCTCGTTCGACCACGGACCGGCGAGGCGAAAATGCTCCGTGAGTCGTCCGGCGATCGTGGCGTAGCCGGATCGGCCGGGCTGTTTGCGCAGCGTCGGAAACCAGCCCGAGCCGAAGTTGATCGCATCGAGCGTAAGGAAGTAACGCGCAACGGCCTCGTCGGAGCTATCCAAATAATGGAGCTCACCGTCGAGCGCCTCTAGCTGTACCGGCGAGGACGCGATCTCGCCCGCCAGGGCCAGATCGGCGCCCGCAGCCCCAAAGTCGACGGACCGCGCTGACCCGGCGATCTCGGCGCAGCCCTCGCGTACCTGGTCGCACAGGGTCACGCGCTCCCCCGGTCCACCGCCGTCGCGAGAGTTGCTGCGCCAGACACGCCGAGGAGGCTAGCCGCTCGCCCATCTATGCTGGATCTATGACCCAAAGCAGCGTCAGCGACCCGCGGATCGAGGGCCTCCTCGACGGTCTCAACCCGGCCCAGCGCGAGGCGGTCACGCACGGCGACGGGCCACTGCTGATCCTCGCCGGGGCCGGCAGCGGCAAGACCCGCGTGCTGACCCACCGCATCGCCTACCTGATCCACACCGAGCAGGTGCGACGCGACGAGCTGCTGGCGATCACTTTCACCAACAAGGCCGCGCACGAGATGCGCGAGCGCGCCGAGCTGCTGCTGGGACACAGCATGCGCGGGATGTGGGTGATGACATTCCATAGCGCCTGTACGCGGATGCTGCGTGCCGAGGCGACGCGACTCGGCTACACGCGTCAATTCACGATCTACGATCAGGCTGACGCCAGGCGCCTCGTCAAGCGCTCGCTCGACGCGGTCGACGCGGATCCCAAGCGCTTCACGCCGGCCGCCGTGCACAGCCAGATCTCGGACGCAAAGAACCGGCTACGCGACGCCGCTGAGTACCGCTCGCTGGTCGGCTCCTACTTCGAGCAGACTGTCGCCGAGGCCTACGAGGTCTACGAGCGCGAGCTGGTGCGCTTCAACGCGATGGACTTCGACGACCTGCTCGTGCGGGCAGTCAACCTGCTCGAGCTATTCCCGGAGGTACGCGAGCGCTACCAGACGACGTTCCGCCAGATCCTCGTCGATGAGTACCAGGACACGAACCACGCTCAGTACACGTGGCTACGGCTGCTTGCTGGTGAGCGGCGCAACCTTGCAGTCGTCGGCGACGACGCACAGTCGATCTACGGCTTCCGCGGCGCCGACATCCGCAACATCCTCGACTTCGAGCGCGACTTCCCCGACGCGCAGATCGTCAAGCTCGAGCAGAACTACCGCTCGACGCAGACGATCCTGTCGGCCGCAAACGCCGTCATCGCGCATAACCGCGACCAGGTCCGCAAGGACCTCTGGACCGAGGTCGGCGAGGGAGATCCGATCAAGGTCCGGGCGCTCGCCGACGAGCACGCCGAGGCGCGCTACGTCCTCGGCGAGGTCGAGCGGCTTGTGGGGGAGGGCGACCCGATCACGATCCGGATGCTCGCCGACGAGCACGCCGAGGCCCGCTACGTGCTGGGGACGATCGAGGCGCTGGTCGAGGATGGCGTCTCACGCTCGGAGGTCGCGGTCTTCTACCGCACCAACGCCCAGTCG
>DATAJI010000377.1:0-1643 GCA_036262195.1 Solirubrobacteraceae bacterium | reverse complement strand
CCGAGCAGCGCGATGATGCGCTCGCGCGCCGCCTCGGCGTCGTCGCCGGTCCGGTAGGCGGCCCCACCGGCGTCGTCGAATTCGTCGCCCGCCTGCGTACGCGGCGTCGATTCGGGGTCGACGCCGAACAGCGACTGCTCGCCCCACAGCGGCTCGCCGGGCTCGCCGCCGGTTTCGAGCATCGCGCCAAGATCGCTCGAGCGCACGGGCGCGAGCGCCGTCAGCACGTCGTCGGGGCCGGTGCAGATCGACGCCCCCTGCTTCAGAAGATCGTTGGTCCCCTCGGCGCGGGGGTCGAGCGGCGACCCTGGCACGGCGAACACCTGGCGGTTCTGCTCGAGGGCGAATCGCGCGGTGATGAGCGAGCCGGAGCCGCGCGCCGCCTCGACCACCACGGTTCCCAAGGCGAGCCCGGAGACAATGCGGTTGCGGCGCGGAAAGTCGCGTCCGCGCGGCTCCCACTCGATCGGCATCTCCGACACCACCGCGCCGGTTTCGACCATCCGCTCCATCAGCGGCACGGCGTCGCCCGGGTACGGCTTGCCATGGCCGCCGGCGAGCACGCCGACGGCGCCGGTCTCCAGGCTCGCGACGTGGGCGCGCTGGTCGATCCCCCGCGCCAGGCCTGAGACAACGACGTAGCCGGCCTGCCCCAAGCCGCGCGCCAGCCGTTCGGCGAACGTGAGCCCCGCGGCGGAAGCGTTGCGGGAGCCGACGATCGCCACCGCCGCTGTCCTCAGCGCCTCCGCGCGCCCCCGGAGCGCGAGAATCGGCGGCGCGGAATCGATCTGCCGCAACAGTGGCGGATAGTCCGGCTCGCCGAGCGCGACGAACCGCACCCGAGCCTGCGCGCGGCGACGAGCTCGCGTTCGATGTCCTCAGCCGCGGCGACGCGGATCGGGCGCGTGGCGCCGCCGCGCCGCGCCAGATCCGGCAGCGCCTTCAGCGCCGCCCGCGCCCCGCCGCAATTGGTGATGAGCGCCCGGAATGTGCGCGGGCCGACGTTCTCCGATCGGGTGAGCCGCAGCCAGTCGAAGCGTTGTTGGTCGGTAAGGCGCGACTCGGGCTTCATCGCCATCGGCTCTAGGTTTTCTGCCCGATTTTCGATTCGGAGCCCTGAAGAAGGCGCATAATGTTGGCGCTGTGCTTGAACCAGATCAGCGCCGAGAGCGCGGCGAAGACGATCGCCGCGCCGCCCTCCCCGATCGCCGCCATCACCATCGGCGACGCGAGCGTCGCCGCCAACGCCGCGGCGGAGGAGTAGCGCGTGAGCGCCGCGACCACGAGCCAGACAATGACGAACACGATCGCCGCCGGCCAGGCGAGGCCGATGAGGCCGCCGAGATAGGTCGCCACGCCCTTGCCGCCCCTGAACCTGAGCCAGACCGGGTACATGTGGCCGAGGATCGCGCCGGCCGCCGCCGCGATCGCCGTCGGCGGCCCGAACGCCCACCAGGCCACAACGACCGCGAGCGTCGCCTTGAGAGCGTCGAGAATGAGCGTCGCTGCGGCGAGTCCCTTGCGCCCGGTGCGCAGGACATTGGTCGCGCCGATGTTGCCCGAGCCGATCGAGCGCAGATCGCCCGCGCCGAAGAGCTTCGTCAGCAGGAGTCCGAACGGAATCGATCCGAGACAATAGCCGA
>DATAJI010000376.1:0-3999 GCA_036262195.1 Solirubrobacteraceae bacterium | reverse complement strand
CCGGCCGTGGAGCAGCCCGCAGGAGACGCGGCCACCAACCGATGCCGGCACCGCGGCCGCAGCTCGCGAGCCGGAAGGCATCTCGATGCGGATGAGAGGACTCGAACCTCCACAGAGTTACCTCCACACGGACCTGAACCGTGCGCGTCTACCAATTCCGCCACATCCGCGGGCTCGCGGCGAAGATAGCAACTGCTCTGCCGCCGGCGTGGCGCGGAGGCTCTGCTAGCCTCAGGCCGCGCCCGCGCCGCTATCGTCTAGGGGACTAGGACGCCGCCCTCTCACGGCGGAAACCCGGGTTCGAATCCCGGTAGCGGTACTCAAGCCACCAAGGAAACACGGGGCTCCCAGGCCCGAGACCAGATAGCGGGTCGGCCGACTTGATGGACTCGCTCACTGGCGTTACGGCTTCACGCGGAAGACCTGACCGGTGAGTTCCCCGATATATAGCCAGCCGTCATTCTCGCCCAGTCCGACGATCGGAGCGACGAAGCCGGTTACCACAGGCGTGGTCTTGCCGCCGCTCAGCGGCATCGAAAGGACCTCGCCGCCCTCATCCTGCGCGTCGGGGCCGAGGAACGACGTCATCCAGAGCCGCTTGCCGATGATCTTCAGGCCCATGATGTCGCTGTGGGGAGCAAACTTCACGAGCGGCTTCGCGAAGCCGTTGCAGGCGCTCGTCGCGGTCCAGTTGCACTTCGGGAAGCCGTAGTCATTGCCCGCGTGAACCTTCAGCAGGAAGTCCGGCGGGTCCTTGGCTCCCTTGTCCTGCCCGAGATCGGAGACCAATGGGGAGGCCGAGCCCTTAGGGAAGACCAGCTGCCACGGCTGGCGAATACCGCTGGCGAACACCTTTAGATCCCTGCCGGTCGGTGAGATCGACAGGATGTCGTATAGGTAGGCCGATGTTCTCGGTGGGCCATGATCGTTCCCGTCGGTAAGGCCTACATCGACGCCAACGTAGAGCCGTCCGTTGGGGCCGAACGCGATTCCGTTGAAGCCGTCGAAGCTCGTCGGCGCCGTGTAGATCGCTTTCTGCTCGGTGAACGTGGTGCCATTCCAGCCGCTCCACGCGAACAGCTGCCAGGTCTCGGTGTTTGGACCGGTCACTGAGCCGCCGCTCACGTACAGCGCACCGTCGTGCCACGCCAATCCGGCTACGAACTGCGGAGATCCCGGGAGCTCCGTTGCCGTTCCACCATTCAGCAGAAACACTCCGCCGTCCGTCGGGACTGCCGCGTCGCTGTTGCCCCCGTCCCCGGCGAACACCGCCCCATCGCCGAAGGCAAATGAGGTAGGGGTCGTTAGGCCTGTGGCGACCAGCTGAACCGGAGCCCCGTTCGTCGCCGTCGGCGCTGGCGGAGTGCCTGCGCCAGTTGCGACCGCTGCCATCAGTCCGCTTGACAAGACGGTCGCGGCGAGCAAAGCCGTACTGCGTCCACGCATAGTCTTCCTTGGTCGACGATGGCCCGATCGGGACGACGGTCCATTCTGATGCTTACACGGCAACGGCGACCGGTGCCCCACCGGTCGACGCGGGCGCTCCCGCTCAGCCCGGCGAGCGCGGCGGCTCAATGGCAGCCGGTGCTGCTGCGGGCCTCGCGACTCCGCTGCGCACATGGATCAGCGCAGCGACGATAAGGACCCAAACCAACACCCCGAGGCTGCTGATCCAGAATATTGGCGTCGCCATCGCGATCCCGGATACGACCGCGACCCAGCCCAGCCAGTTCGGCAGCGCTGAAAGCCGTCGATCCCCTTTGAGATGGGCGAGCACACTCGCGGAGACCGCGTATGCGTGCGTCACCCGGTGCTGCCCTAACGCGATCGGGCCTCAACGTGCGCAACAGCGGATCCTTGCGGATGCCCCGGGCTGCCACTACTCGCCGCGGGTCGGCTCGCAACGAGCGTCGGGCACAGACGGATGTCGGCCAGGCCATAGCGCCGGCGCCGGTAGGCTGGTACATAGCGCGCGGCCGCGTATTCGATCGCGACCGCTGCGCCGGCTACGACAGCGCCTGCGAAGACGTCGAGCAGGAAGTGGTTGCCCGTCGCGAGCACCACAAAAGCCGTCACGAACGGGTAGCACAGCGCAAGGGCGCGGGCGATTCGGCTCTTGAACACGCTCCAGACCACGACGGCGCACCACGAGGCCCACGCGATGTGAAGCGATGGCATGGCCGCATATTGGTCGGCCGTCGTAGCCAGCGCTCCGGTGTGGAAGTTGCCGATAGCGCCCGTGATCGCGATGACGTCGCGAAAGCCATCTGAGGCGAGCATCCGGGGCGGGGCGACCGGAAAGAGCCAGAAGACGACGAAGCCGATCAGGTTGATGATCACTAGCTTGGTACGCAGTGGGCGGTAAGCGCGCGGCTTACGCCACCAGAGGTAGCCAAGCAAGCCGAACGTCACGAAGAAGTGCGCCGCGACGTAGTAATAGGACAGGACGACACCTAGGGTGGCGTGCGACGCGAACCATCGGTCGAGGGCGAGCTCTGGAGAGATGTTGAGCGAGCGCTCTAGCGCGAGCACGCTGGCCGCGTTGTGGAGCGCCGCGATGCGACGGAGCGGCGCGAGGTTGTTGATCTCGTCGTATAGCCACAGCAGCCATAGCACGACGAGCGCTTCGAGCCAAACCGGAGCACGCCCGTCCGCGCGTGTGAAGATCTGCGTCGCGAACGCGCCCAGTCGGCCGCGCCGCGCGGGCGCCGGAAGAACTTCGACCGTCGCCAGCTCGACGACGTCGTCGTCGGCGCGGCTCTCCATCTGCGTTTGCGTTGCCATCGATCCCTAGCTTGGAGGCCCTCCCTGGATGCGACGGAACTCCGCGGTCTGGACCCGTGACCGCGGGTCGTCCTGAACCATGCAATCTATTAGGCGCGCCCCACGGACGCTCAGCAGACGATCACGTACGCCCGTGCCGCTCGCCCTAGCGGCTTGGCAATAGGCTCCTCGCAGAGTGCTCGCGTCGATTCCGAGTCCGTCGGCCAATGGCTTCCACCTTGGTCCCGTCTTCATCCACGCCTACGGGCTGGCATATGTCGCGGCTGTCGCTGCCGCGGTCTTCATCACGCGACGTCGGTGGGCCGCGCGCGGCGGCGACGCAGATCTCGTCTACGACGTCGCTCTCTGGGGCTTCCCAGCGGGCATCGTCGGCGGGCGCCTCTACTTCCTCGCCACCAGTTGGAACGAGGTGCCGCACCACTGGTGGGGACCATTCGCGATCTGGGACGGCGGCATGGGGATCTGGGGTGGAATTACGCTCGGCACGCTCGTCGGGCTGTGGGTGCTGCGCCGGCGCGGTGCCGACATCGCGCTGTTCATGGACACGGCAGCGCCCGCTCTGCTTGTGGCGCAGGCGATCGGACGGATCGGCAACTACTTCAACCAGGAGCTGTTTGGCGGTCCGACATCGCTCCCGTGGGGGCTCGAGATCTCGCCCGTTCACCGGCCGCCCGGCTACCTGCAATACGGCACTTTCCAGCCGATGTTCCTCTACGAGCTGCTGTTCAACCTATTGCTCGCGGCTTGTCTGGTGTGGCTTGGCAAGCGCCGGACGATCCGCCCCCCGGGCCTCTTCGCACTGTACGTCGCGGGCTACAGCGGCTTTCGGATCTGGGAGGAGACGCTTCGGATCGATCCTTCGAAGTACCTCTTTGGGTTACGTCTTAATCTCTACGTGGCGTCCGTGCTCTGCCTGATCGGGCTCTGCTGGTTTGTCTGGACCCAGCGCCGGCCAGCGACGCCCGACGAGCCTCGAGCGCTGTCGGGCGGCGAGTCGATGCCCGGTCACAAGGCCGCGACAGGTGTTCAGCCGTAGGGGCCGTCGAGGGCGAGGTTGGTGCATTCGGCGCACACGGACTCGGGGATCAGCCCGACGCGCATGAGGCCGGCGAATAGCCGGCAGCCGAGACAGAATCCAAGTATCGATTCGAGCGCGGAGGCGGCGATCAGCGCTAGAAGCAGGGCCGCCGCCACGGTGTCGTCATGCCAGGCCAG
>DATAJI010000375.1:0-3153 GCA_036262195.1 Solirubrobacteraceae bacterium | reverse complement strand
GTCAGGAACCGTGACCGAGGGCGTCGTGAAGCTCGCGTACGGTGGTATGTCGCGCGAGGAACTGGAAGACCTTGCGCTCTGGATGCAGGACTTCCTCGACAGAGAGACGGTGGATCTAGCCGACGGCGCGTCGGCTAGCGTCGACTTCGAGGCGTCCACTATTGAGATCGATCTCTCGATCGACGGTGACTCGCCAGGCGCGTTGACGGAGATCGTGGGCGCGCTCCTCTCACGGCTGCAGGAACGCGGAGTTCTCCGTACGGTGCCGCTCGTAGCCGCCGACGAGACGTCGCGCGAGCCGCTAACCGTGCTCGTTCCAGCCTAGGTCGCTCGGTCCGCCATTTCCGCGAGCGCTGGATCCCGCTAGACCTGGAGCGTCGCGCGAGCTATCTCGATCCAGCGAGAAGCGGGAGCGTAGATACGGACCTCGTAGGGGCCTCACTCGTACGGCTGCTCGACGATATGCACCCGCGTCCCCGGCGGGTACCTTGGAATCAACGGCTCGGCCCTGTGGGCAAGGGGCTGGATGTATCGCCCGTCCGGCGTGCGGATCACGAACGTCACCGGGAACGGAGCCGGCACGCCCGGCGAGAGCGGCACGATGGCGAAGGAGAGCAGATGCCCGAGTTCGGTCGTTGTGATCCTCCACGTGTGCCCGCTGCGGCGGAGGTAGAGCGCGAGTCGCTGCGCTACGTCGACGAGCGCGAGCGCGGCGAGAGCGCCAAGCACGACCGCTACGCCGTGCACGACGCGGTGGGCCAACGAGGTCCGAGCGGCTTCGGGAAAGATCTCGTTCGCAAGGGCGAGGCCGACGGCGGTAACGAATACGCCCAGGAGCGAGAGCAGGTCGTTGCGTGTCTGTGCGAGTGCCCCGTTCAGCACGCCGCGGCGAGGAAAGCCAGAAACCTCTAGTTCATTGCGCACCGGGATGCTCATCGTGCGAGGCTAGCGCGAGATTTGGTGGCCTGACGGCCCTCGCTTGACCGCCCCCACACGCCCCGCTAAATCATCGACCAGGTCCGCCCAGGGGCGGACCGTCACGGACATGACGCCGCACACGATCGACAAGAAGCGGACCAGTCGCTCTGTAACGTCGGAGCGTGCATCTGACAGCCGCGAGCGGGCCTGATGTGTGATGGCTAGGCAGGCCACAGGCTGCGTGGAGGAGGACAGCCGACGTGGGGCGACCGTCTACGCGATTCGGTTTCGGGCGAACGGCCGCCGGCAGTACCAGCGACTCGGTACACGCGCTGAGGGGTGGACACGCGAGCGCGCCGAACAGGAGCTCGCCGACACAATGGCGCTTGTGCGCAAGGGGCTCTGGCGGCCACCGGAGAAGACGCCGGCGCCAGCGCCCGCAGATACCGATCCGGGCTTCCATGAGTTTGCGAGCCAGTGGTTCAACGCGGGGGAGGCCGGTTGGCGCGAGAACACGCGGCTCGACTACCTGTGGCAGCTGAGCCACCACCTGCTGCCGTTCTTCAAGAGCCATCGGCTCTCGCAGATCACGATCGCTGAGAGGTGGACCGCTACCGGGCGACGAAGCTCGCCGAGGACAAGCCGCTGTCGGCATCCTCGATCAACAGGACGCTCACGCGGCTCGCCCAGATCCTCGAGGTCGCCGTCGAGTACGGCTACCTCGATCGAAATCCGGCCAGGGGCAAGCGCCGGCGCGTCAAGGCGAGCAAGCCGGCGCCGATCTGGCTTGACCAGGCATCGCAAATCGAGGCGCTGCTCGACGCTGCCGGAAGGCTCGATCGCAAAGCACGGGAGGATCGACAGGTACCACGGCGCGCGATCCTCGCGACGCTCGTCTATGCGGGCCTGCGGATCGGTGAGCTGCTCGACCTACGCTGGCGCGATGTCGACTTCGCCGCTGGTCGGATCACGGTCAGGGCGTCGAAGACGGATGCTGGACGACGCCAGGTCGACCTGCTGCCGGTCCTGCGCGACGAGCTCGAGAGTCTTCGCACCACGCACACAGGCTCGTCAGGCGACCGCGTCTTCCCGACGCTGGCAGGCGAGCGGCAGGGCCCGAGCAACATCCGGCGGAGGGTGCTGGCCCGCGCAGTCGAGGAAGCGGACAAGCAGCTCATCAAGGACGGACACGTGCCGCTGCCGGAGGGGCTGACGCCGCACAAGCTGCGTCACACATTCGCGTCGCTGCTGGTCGCCCTCGGCGTCGATCCAGGCGCCGTCATGGACCAGCTCGGTCACACCGATCCGACGTTCACGCTCCGCGTCTACAGGCACGGAATGCGTCGCGACGAGGTGTCCCGCAAGGCGCTGCGCGAGCTTGTCGGACTCGTCGAATGGTCCGCCAATAGTCCGCAAGGTGCCCCTATGACCATCGAGGCGTCCCGGCACCACGCCACCTAGCCCGCGAATCGCCTGTATTCACGGGCCCATCAACAGCGCGCCCGGCAGGATTTGAACCTGCGACCTCTCGCTCCGGAGGCGAGCACTCTATCCACTGAGCTACGGGCGCGGGATGGCGTGACGGCGCTAAGGCGCTGCGCCGGAGCATAGCCGCCGCCGTGCTCGCCGCAGGACGCGCAGAGCGCGCGACCGCTTCGAGCCAAACGCGGCGACGCCGAGCCGCTCGGGCTTCCGACGGGCGCTAACCTCGGCCGGTGGAGCTTTCAGTCCTTTTCGCCGGCACCGCCGGATCGGTTCCCAGCGCCCGGCGCGGGCTGCCGGCGCTGCTCGTGCGCTACGGCGGCGAGCGGATCCTCGTCGATTGCGGCGAGGGAACGCAGCGTCAGCTGATCCGCTCGGCCGGGCTCGTCGAGCTGACCGACGTGTTCATCACGCACCTCCACCTCGATCACTGGCTGGGCCTCCCGGGCCTGCTCAAGTCGCTCGACCTGCGGGACCGCGAGCGGCCGCTGCAGATCTACGGCCCGCCCGGCATTGCCGACTTAATGGCCACGATGCGCAAGGTCTACGGGCGGCTCGGCTTCACGTTGGAGGTGATCGAGCTCGAGCCGGAGGATGCTGTGCGCCGCGGGACGCTTGAGATCCAGCCGGTCAACGTGCGACATCGCACGCTCGCCTACGGCTACGTCTTGGCCGAGGACGCAAGGCCGGGGCGCTTCGACGCTGAGCTCGCGACGTCACTCGGCGTCGAGTTCGGCCCGGACTTCGGTCGCC
>DATAJI010000374.1:0-14528 GCA_036262195.1 Solirubrobacteraceae bacterium | reverse complement strand
CCGAGCCCGCCGATGTGGTGTCTCCGAAGTCGACCGAGGTCGAGCTGTCAGATTCGGCGCTTGTACCCGACGTGCCGCACGTAGATTGCGTCGCTCTCGCGCGACAGCCGGCGTCAAGATCGGCGCGAGGCCAGAGAGAGGCGCCAGGTCTGCAACGAGGGGCTAGGTCGCGGAATATGACCGACGCTGTCGCAAGGCGTGCGCGTCATCGGCGGGGTTCCCAGGATGCTGGAAGGCCAAACCCGACTGTGACCTCTTTGGGGGCGCCAGACAGCCCCCGTACACCGACTCGCGGGGCGCCCGCTCGAATATTTCGGCCGGTGGGCTTGATTGCCATCGCCTGCCTTACTCTGATCGTCGGCTCAGCTACCACGCCCGCTTCGGCGCACGCAGCTCCGCTCCCGAACTGCTCCCATTACATGAACTACACGGGCAGTGGAATCCCGCCGGGCAGCGGCATCCCGCCGTGGGGGTTCCACGCTTCGCAGTCGTTCCCCGGAGGCGGGAGCGGTTTCGCGTGGGGCTGGGGGGACATCAATCTGAATACGGACTGGATCTCGGGCAGGATCTGCCAAGACGTTCACCATCCTGCAAGCGTGATCGCGATTGAGGTCGGGGCGCACATCAGCTATCACTCCCACGACGCGGTGATGTGGGGCTACGCGGGGAACCTCATCAAGACCTCCTTGGAGGTCACCTCGAGCACGGATCCCGCGTGCACGGTCGGGACACGGGGACACGTGACTATGTACGCCAGCTACAACGGGGTCCGCAGCGACAGCATGCAGTTCTTCTTTGACGCCGGCTGCCGCGACCAGGACCACCTCTATCACGGTCCTCAGGTAGTCGCACAAGTCCCACCGCTCTAGGGCGATAATCCCACCGCGGGCCGACGGAATCGTCGTGCTAGCTGCCGCCGCCGAGTGTGGCGACGAGGTCGAGCATCGCGTCGAGTGCGGCTTCTAGCGGTTTCGTGTCGCGGGCGATCTGCGTGAGGAGCAGGCCGCCTTGTAATGCCGCAAGTAGCGCGAGCGCAAGGGTGTCGGGGTCGGTGTCGGGTGTAAGCCCACCCCGTGCGTGCATCGCTCGAAGGCCAGTCTGGATCGTGAGCTCCCAACGCGTGAAACCCTCAGCGACCTGGGCTCTCGCCTCGGGATCGGTCTCGGCTAGCTCACTCCCGAGAGAGCCGATTGGGCAGCCGCCGCTGCAGTTGAGTTCGCGCTGGCGCTCGATCACCCAGTCACGCCAGGCGCGCAGGCCGTCCAAGCTACTGAGATCGAACGTCTCTTGGCCGCCGACGATCGTGTCGGCTTGGTGCTCGATCACGGCCCGGACCAAGGCCGGCTTGTCGTCGAAATAGTGGTACAGCTGCGAACTTGAGACATCGGCCGCCGAGCGCACGTCTTCGATGGTCGTGTTGGCGACCCCTTGCTCGAAAATCAAATTGGCCGCCGCGCTCACGATGCGCTGGCGGGTCTGTTGTCCCTTGCGCGTGAGCTGACGAGTGGAGGGACTAGCTGTGCCCATGTCTCAGAGCCTAGCAACCGAGTGGATTCCGCAATCCAGTCCGCTAGAGTGGAGCACGCATTCCAGTTTCCCTGGCCCACGACCACTATTCGACGGGAGAACACGAACGACATGGCACTTCAAGGCAAGACCGCCCTTATCACCGGCGGCACATCCGGCATCGGCCGGGCAGTCGCAGAGCGCCTCGCAAGCGACGGCGCAGAGGTGATCATTGCCGGCCGAGATGAGGGCCGCGGTCGCGATGTCGTAGAGGCGATCGAGACCGCCGGGGGCAAGGCACGGTTCATCGCTGCTGACCTAGCGAGCTTCGAAGACGTTAGACGCCTCGCCGAGGCCACGAAAGACGTTGACGTGCTGGTCAACAACGCCGGCGTTTTCCCCGGCGGCCCGACCGAACAGACGACGGAGGAGGCGTTCGACGTCACGTTTGAAGTCAACGTCAAAGCGCCGTTCTTCCTGACGGCCGCGATCGCGCCCCGCATGGCGGCGAGAGGTGGTGGCTCGATCATCAACATCTCGACCATGGCCGCGACCATCGGCATGAACGGCCTGGCTGCCTACGGTGCGTCCAAGGCCGCCGTCGAATCACTTACCAAGGCCTGGACCGCCGAGTACGCCGCCCATGGTGTCCGTGTGAACACTGTCGCGCCCGGGCCGACACGCACCGCCGCGAGCGCCGCGATGGGCGACATGTTCGATGTCCTGGCTTCGAGCACACCGGCAGGCCGCGGCGCGACCCCGGACGAGATCGCCGCCGCTGTCAGCTTCCTCGCCTCGGACGACGCTAGCTTCATCTACGGCGCAATCCTGCCCGTCGACGGCGGCCGCGTCGCCGTCTGAGCCCCGAACGAACCAACATCTCGACCAGAACGGAAGAGCAACATGATTCTGATCACTACGCCCGGCAAGGTTGGAGCAGAGGCAGCGCGCCTCCTCACCGCACAGGGCGAACCCGTCCGAGTCCTCGTACGCAACCCGGAGAAGGTCGCCGACCTGTCGCAGGCAGGCGTCGAAGTCGTTGAAGGGGACCTGGAGGTGCCGGCGAGCATCGATGCGGCTATGCGGGGCGTCTCATCCGTGATCCTTGTGAGCCTGGCGATCCCAACCCAGGAGCTGAACGTCGTCGACAGCGCGGGCCGGGCTGGGGTCGGCCACGTCGTGAAGATCACCAGCAAGGCATCTGCGGACTCACCGATCGCGCGGAGGCGCGCGCAGACCCAGATAGAGGAAGGGCTCATCGCGTCGGGGCTTGGCTACACGCTGCTACGAAACAACGTCTACATGCAGAACTTCCTAATGCTGGCGCCAGCCATCGCCAACACCAGCAGCTTCGGTGCCAACACCGGAGACGGCCAAGCCGGTCTGATCGACTCCCGCGATGTTGCCGCCGTCGCAGCAGCGATCGCCACCAACCCCGCCCCGCACAACGGCATGACCTACTGGCCCAGCGGCCCCGAGTCACTCTCCTACGCTGACACAGCAGCGATCCTGTCAAAGGCGCTCGGCCGTCCAATCGGCTTTCACCCGCTCACCGACGAGGAGCAGAAGCAGGCGATGGTCAGCGCCGGCGTTCCAGAGCAGATCGCCCAGATGAACGCCCAAGCACTCGCCCTTCTCGCCGAAGGAGACTCCGACTGGGTCACCGACGACGTAACCACAATCCTCGGGCGGCCAGCGCGGAGCTTCGAGCAGTTCGCCTCTGACCACGCCGACGCGTTCTCATGAGACTCAAATGACCGCGGCGGAAATGCGCCCGCTCCGAGGGCTACCTCAGCAGCGGGGCGAGTCGAAGGAGGTTCCAGGACAGCGGTGGCAACGTGGCCCTTAGGCGCTGCCCTTCGATGTGTGTGCCTTCAAGTGGGCGCGGCTCGACACGATTCGGATGCTCCTTCGTGTTGGCCGCCTGCGGATCGGGCCCGGCCAGCGTCGTGTGTTGGACTGCGAGACGATTGAGGTCGCGCAACGTGATCTCGAGCTCGAGCGGCTCGCTCACGCTCCGGTTGACGGCGAAGATCGCGAGCTCGCTGCGCTCCTCACGCCAGATGGCCGTGGCCTCGAGTGCCGGTACTGGGCCATAGCGTGCCGTGTCGATGGTCGGGCTCGTCGGCTCGACGCGCAGGACGACGCCGTCGCGGGCGTGCGCTGCAGTCAGTGCGAGCGGATGGAAGATCGTCTGGCGCCATGCAGGCCCGCCGGCCTCGGTCATGATCGGCGCAATCGCGTTGACGAGTTGCGCGAGACAAGCGATCCGGACTCGGTCTGCGTGACGTAGCAGGGTGATCAGCAGCGAGCCGACCACGACCGCGTCGGCGAGCGTGTACACGTTCTCGATCAGGCGCGGGTGCCGCTCCCACTCGCGCCCGGCGAGGTCGCCGAGTTGCGACAAATACCAGACGTTCCACTCGTCGAAGGCAAGGTTGATGCGCCGGTCGCTGCGTACGCAGGCACGCACGTGGTCGCACGCGCAGACGACACTGTCGATGAAACCGTCCATGTCGTAGGCACTGGCGAGGAAGCTGTCGAGATCGTCGTCCGTTTGCTCGTAGTACGCGTGCAGCGAGACGTAGTCGACGACGTCGTAGCACTCCTGGAGCACGTCCGCCTCCCAGGTTCCGAACGTCGGCATGGCGCGGTTGGAGCTGCCGCACGCCACCAGCTCGATCGTCGGATCGACCAGCCTCATCGCCTTACCCGCCTCCGCCGCAAGCCGTCCGTATTCGACAGCCGTCTTGTGCCCGATCTGCCACGGGCCGTCCATCTCGTTGCCCAGGCACCAGACGGGCACCGCATGCGGCTCCGAGTGGCCGTTGCGGATCCGCTGTTCGGAGCGAGCGGTCCCGTGCGAGTGGTTGCAGTACTCCACGAGCGTCCGCGCCGCGTCGACCCCACGCGTACCGAGGTTGACGGCCAGCATGGGCTCGACGCCGGCGAGGCGCGTCCAGCGGATGAATTCGTCCGTGCCGACCTCGTTGGGCTCGATCGAGCGCCAGGCGAGGTCGAGGCGAGTCGGTCGCTCCGCGACGGGCCCGACGCCGTCCTCCCAGTCATACCCGGAGACAAAGTTCCCGCCGGGGTAGCGCACGATCGTGACGCCGAGCTCGCGGGTGAGCGCCAGCACGTCGCGGCGGAACCCGTCCTCATCCGCCGTCGGGTGCCCTGGTTCGTAGATTCCCGTGTAGACGCATCTGCCGAGGTGCTCGACAAACGTGCCGAAGAGCCGGGGGTCGACCGCTGCGAGCGCGAAGGCGGGGTCGACCGTGAACTGTCCTTGCAGCACCTCGCTACCTTATGGCCGCCTCGGTTTGCGGGTCGAAGAAGTAGAGGCGCGTCACGTCAACGACGACCTTGAGCGGCTTCCCATCGTGCGCCGAGCTCTTCGAGTGGATCCGTGCGGTGAGCATGGACTTGCCGTGGGCGGCGCTGAGCTCGTCGACGTCGCTCATCAGATCGCGCGTGTCCTTGGTGATCACCGGGGGTACGTCGATTTCGAAGTAGGTGACGAGCTCGGCACCCATCGGCTCGGCCAATGCGATCTCCACGTCGAGCAGCGTGTCGGGATCGCTGCCCGGCGCGAACTCCGCGTCCTCCAGGTCCTCGGGGCGGATGCCGAGGATCACCTCCCGGTCCTTGTAGCCGGCGAGCTGCTTGTGCTTTGACAGCTGTTCGCCCGGGACGACGATCCGGCGCGATCCGAACTGCGCGAACAGCTTGTCGCCGTCCGCAACCAGGTGGGCGTGAACCATGTTCATCGCCGGCGAGCCGATGAAGCCCCCCACGAACACGTTCACGGGCCGTTCGTAGAGCTCCTGCGGAGTGTCGACCTGCTCAAGCGAGCCCTGGCGCATCACGGCGACGCGGTCGCCCATTGTCATCGCTTCGGTCTGGTCGTGGGTCACGAACATCGTCGTCGTCTTCAGCTGCTGGTGGACGCGGGCTATCTCGGTTCGCATCTGTACGCGCAGCTTTGCGTCGAGGTTGGAGAGCGGCTCATCCATCAGGAATGCCTGCGGCTCACGCACGATTGCCCGGCCCATCGCGACGCGCTGCCGCTGCCCACCGGAGAGCGCGGCGGGGCGACGATTCAGAAGCTCCCCGATACCCAGCATCTTGGCGGCCGCTGTGACCCGCGCCTTCCGCTCCTGCTTACTCATCTTCCGCAACTTCAGGCCGAACTCCATGTTGCCGTACACGCTCATGTTTGGGTACAGGGCATAGTTCTGGAAAACCATCGCCGTGTCGCGTTCCTTCGGCGTGAGGCCGTTGACGACACGGCCGCCGATGGAAATGATCCCCTCGGTGATCTCCTCGAGTCCGGCCACCATTCGCAGGGCGGTCGACTTGCCTGACCCCGACGGACCGACGAGCACGATGAACTCGCCGTCGCTGATCTCGAGCGTGAGCGAGTCAACCGCCACGGTCTGGTCGGGGAACCGCTTGGTGACGTTCTCAAACGAAATATTTGCCATGGCCTCTTCCTCGACTCTTAGGCAGTCAGTACGGCAACGCCGAACGGGTCAAGTACGACGTGGCCCGAGCTCTTCTTGCCAGTCAAGAGATCTAGCTGCTCGCCGTCGACCTCGACGCTCACCTCGTCTGCCCCGTGGTTGAGCAGAAAGAGCAGCGAGCGTCCGCCGGCCGACCGGCGTACTGCCTCGACTCCCGGAGGTGCAGCGGCGGTCGGAGCGACGCTCGCCTCGGTGGCGAGCCGCCTGACGAGCTCAGCAGTGCCGGCGGGATCGGGTCGCGTTGCGACGTACCACGCGTCGCCGTTGCGCGTCACCGCGGGACGCCCACCCAGCCAGTCATCGTCGGCGAAGCTCCCGACTACCTCGGCCCCTTCGAGCTCGATCCAGTCGCGCCAGTGCTCGCAGGTGTAGCTCTGGTCGCCGAGCGCGATCGAACACGGCTGGTCGTCAGGTAGCGGCCAGAACTCCTTGACGACGATGCCGAGCAGCTTGCGCAGTGGTGCCGGGTAGCCGCCCAGGCGTACATGGCTGCGCGAGTCGACGATTCCGCTGAAGAAGCTGACGGCCGCCGTCCCGCCGCCCTCGACGAAGCGCTCCAGATTCGATGCCGCGTCATCTGTGAGCAGGAACAGATTCGGCGCCACTACCAGCCGGTAGCGCGAGAGGTCGGCCTCGGGGTGCGCGAAGTCGACGGCGATGTTCTGCTCCCAGAAGGCGCGATACCAACGCTTGATCTGGTCGGGAAGCACGAGGGTTGGTGACGGCTTCCCGGGTACCTCGAGCGCCCACCAGCTCTCCCAATCAAAGAGAAGCGCTACGTCGGACTCGACCTGTGTTCCCAGCACCGAGTCGAGCTGTCCGAGCTCGCGTCCCAGCTGCACGACCTCGTGCCATGTCCGCACGGTCGTGCCGCCATGCGGCACCATCGCGCTGACGAACTGCTCGGCGCCGAACTGCGAAGCACGCCACTGGAAGAAGAGGATGCCCTCTGCTCCACGGCCCACTGCCTGGTAGCTCCCAAGGCGCATCTTGCCCGGGTGCTTCGGGACGTTGGGCGGCATCCAGTTCACGGCACTCACGGCCTGCTCCATCAACACCCAGCCTGCCCGATTGCCGAGCGAGCGCATGAGATCACAGGACGCCGAGAGATCTACGGCCGATGCCGGCTCGGCGGGATCTGGGTACTCGTCGTCGGCGACGAAATCGACGTGAGGCGCCCACTTCCAGTAGTCGACGGGCTTGAAGAACGACATGAAGTTCGTCGTGATCGGAATGCCCGGCGCGTCTCGCTCGAGGATCGCGCGCTCCATCAGGAACAGGTCCAGCAGGGCGTCCGAGCAGAAGCGCTGCCAATCGAGCTCCTGCGAAGGGTTCCTGAACGCCGGCGCGGCGCGCGGCGGCTGGATCTCATCCCATTCTCCGTATCGCTGGCTCCAGAACGCGGTCCCCCAGGCCTCGTTGAAGGCATCCAACGAGCCATAGCGCGCCTGAAGCCAGCGCCGGAACTGCGCGGCGCACTGATCGCAGTAGCAGGCGGAGACGTGGCAGCCGTACTCGTTGTTGACGTGCCAGAGCGCGACGGCTGGATGCTTTCCGTAGCGCCGGGCGATCTGCTCGACGAGCGCGCGCGCGGCATCCGCATACGTGCTGCTCGAAGGACAGTAATGCTGACGCGATCCGGGCCAGAGCCGAACCCCCTCACGGGTCATGGGCAGGCTGTCCGGGTCGAGCTTCGAAAGCCACGGTGGAGGCGAGGCGGTCGCCGTCGCGAGGTCTGCGTGAATGCCATTGCGCTGGAGCAGGTCGAGCAGGCGGTCGAGCCAGTCGAACACGTACTTTCCGGGTCGCGGCTCGAGTAGCGCCCATGAGAAGACGCCGACTGTGACGATGTTCACGCCGGCCTCTCGCATCAGCCGGACGTCCTCCTCCCACACGTCCTCCGGCCACTGCTCGGGGTTGTAGTCCCCGCCGTAGAGAACGTGGGGAACTTTTTCAAGCAAGGTCACTTCACACCTCCGGCTGTAAGTCCTCCCTGCCAGTACCGCTGGAGGAGCAAGAATGCGATCGCCACCGGAACGACGGCGACGAGGGCGCCCGCGACAACGATGCTGAAGAGCACGTTGGCCCCGCCGCCGGCGCTCGAGGACGAGTTCCACTGAGCGAGCCCGACCGTCAGCGGGTAGTACTTCGGCGTCGAGAGCACGACGAGCGGCAGGAAGTAGTTGTTCCAGGTCGCGACGAACGAGAGCAGGAGCACCGTGGCGAAGCCCGGGACGAGGATACGGAAGGACACGGCGCGGAAGATCTTGAACTCGCCGGCGCCGTCCACGCGGGCGGCGTCGAGCAGCGCGTCCGGGACCGCCCGGTCGGCATAGACGCGCATCAGGAACACGCCGATCGGGCTGACGAGCGAGGGCAGGATCACCGCAAACGGCGTGTTGATGATCCCGACTTTCGACAGCAGCAGGTAGATCGGGATCACGAGCGCGGTCTGCGGGATCATGATCGAGCCGAGCACGACGGCGAACAGGACGTTGCGGCCCCGGAAGCGGTACTTCGCAAATGCGTAGCCGGCCATCGTCGAGCACAGGGCGGCCCCGACGCCGGCTGTGACGGCGTAGAGCGCCGTGTTCCCGAGCCAGGTCAGGTAGATCCCGCCGTCGTAGGTGAACACCTGGTGCAGGTTCTGGAGCAAGTCGAAATGCGCGAACCAGAGCCCAAAGGTCGAGAAGAGCTGCGAGTCCGACTTCGTCGAGGAGACGATCAGCCAGAAGATCGGCAGCATGAAGTAGACGAGGAACAGCAGCATGACGAGCGTCGCGAAGCTGCGGCGCCGGTTGCGCCTCGTGAGCCCCTGTTCGAGGAACGTCGTGAGCGCGGTCATCGCTGCTTCCGGGTGAGGAAGATGAACACGTAGGAGGTGAAGAAGACGAAGGCGCCGAGGACGAACGAGACGGCGGCGGCGTAGTTGAACTCGTGCGAGGAGAACGCCAGGTTGTAGACGTAGAGGTTCGGCGTGTAGGCGGTGCCGATCACCTGCGGCGCGATCACGCTCATGATCTGCGGCTCGTTGAAGAGCTGGAGCGTGCCGATGATCGAGAAGACGCCGGTCAGGACGAGCGCGGGCGAGATGAACGGGATGCGGATCCGCAGCGCGGTCTGGAGCGGGCTCGCGCCGTCCACAGCGGCCGCTTCGACGATCTCGGGGGGGATCGTCTTCAGCGCCGCATAGAGGATGATCATGTTGTAGCCCGTCCACTCCCAGGTGACGATGTTGCCGAGCGAGCCGAGCATCCACCCCGAGGTCAGGAATCCAGGCGTGCCGAGGCCGAGGTCGCGCGATACCTGGGAGAGCGGGCCGAAGCTCGGGGCATACAGGTCGCCCCACATCAGGGCAGCAACCACGGTCGGGACTGCGAACGGTAGGAAGAACCCAAACCGGAACAGGCTCGGCAGCCAGACCGCGCGCGCGTCGAGCAGGAGCGCGAAGAGCAGGGCGAGCCCGATCATGATCGGAATCTGCACGACGCCGAGCAGTGCCATGTGCTCGAGCCCGGTGTAGAAGCTCGAGTCCTGCACCGCCTGCTCGAGGTTCGACAGGCCGACGAACACCGTGCCGCCGACGATGCGCTCGTTGTAGAGCGCCATCCGGAACGCGTAGACGAGCGGCGTTATCAGGAAGAACGCGAAGAGGACCAGGAACGGGGCGAGGAACGCGAACGGGACCAGGGCACGCTGCAAAGACCGGCGGCGCGTGTGCCAAACACGCGCCGCCGGCGCCTTGGTCGGAGTGAGAGAGACTTGACTGCTGCCAGCCATGAGGTGTCGGAGTGACCCTTATCCCGCGCTTCTCATGTGACCGTTGTCTCAGTTGCCTTCTAGCTCAGGTCTTGACCGTGAATCCTTGCTGCTTGGCGTAGGTCACGATCTGCGCCTGGGTGTCCTTCATCGCTTGCGCAAAGCTCAGTGAGCCTTGGGCAGCGTCACCGATCTCATCCTGTAGCACGGTGTAGACCTCGCTCATGAACGGGCTCCACTGGAACTTCGTGTTCACTTCGGCCGAGGCCTTGGCGAACACCTTGTTGACCTCCTGGCCACCGTAGAAGGGGATCTGCTGGTCAGCGTAGGAAGGGCTGTTCACGAGAGACTTCAGGGTCGGATACAGGGACTGGCTGTTGGCGAACTCGCTCGCGGACTGGGCGTTCGTGTTGAGCCAAGTCGCGAACTCTGCCGCCTGCTTCGGATACTTGCTCTGGGCGGTGACCGCGGTGGTCGAGCCACCCCAGTCGCCGTTGATCGGCTTGCCCTTGGCGCTCCACTGCGGAACCGCGGCGGCACGCCACGAGCCGGAGGTCGACTTGTCGATCCCCTCGAGGAACACGGGAGCCCAGGCAGCTGCCGGCGTCAAGCTGGCATACGTGCCGTTGCCCAAGGCCGTGTACCACGCGGTCGAGTAGTCCGGCTCCGTCGCGATGTCGCCGGCACCGATCAGCTTGCCCCAGAACTCGGCGACCTTCATCGAGTCCGGGTCGTCGATGTTGATCGTGACGGTGTTCCCCTTGACCTGGAACGGTGTCGCCCCCGCCTGCCAGAACATGCTTTCGATCGCGCCACCGTCGTTGACCGGGAAGTCCGCGAGGTAGTCACTCGGGTTCGCCGTGTGCAGCTTGATCGCGTCCGCTGCGAACTGGGCCCACGTCTTCGGCACGGTCAGGCCGTCCTGCTGGAAGATGTCCTGGCGGTACAGCATCCCGAGCGGCCCCGAGTCCTGCGGGATCGCCCAGATCGTCTTGCTATTCGGCGAGACCTGCTTCCAGACTGAATCCACGAACTTGCTCCCGGTGCCCGCGGGAATGTCCTTGGCGATGTTGGCAAGGCCGTGGAGCGCGACGTACTGCGGGATGTACTGGTACTCGACCTGGACGACATCCGGTGCCCCCGAGCCCGCCTGGAGGGCGGTCGTCAGCTTCTGGTACTCCGTCTCGCCCTGGCCGGCGTTCACGTAGTTGACCTGGATGTCGGGGTGACTGGCGTTGAACGCGGTCACCTGGTTTTGAATGTTAGGCACCCACGACCAGAAGGTGATCTGGACCGGCGACTGCCCGAACGCGAGGCTCGGGACGGTGGCGACGCAGACTCCCGCAACCACAACCGCGGCAGCCGAAAGTCGCCGAATAGAACGGAATCTCATGCGAACCCCCTCCTCAGGGTAGTTGTTGTCATAGTGACCGGTCACATCACGACCAAAAACGGCGTGTGACCGGTCACAAACGGGTGCTAGCATACGAGCCGTGCCGAACCCTGTCAAGCTCGAACCGCCGCTCGACAGATCGAGGCGCTCGACGATCCGTGATGTGGCGGCTCGGGCGGGCGTTTCGCACCAGACCGTCTCGCGCGTGATCAATGAAAGCACCAGCGTGTCGACCTCGACGCGTGACCGCGTCTTGGCCGCGATCGAGGAGCTGAGCTTCGTTCCCAGCTCGATCGCGCGCGGCTTCAGCCTGAACCGCACGCATTCGCTCGGCGTCGTCACGGACAACATCTCCGACTACGGCTTCGGACACATCATTGCCGGCGCCGAGGCCGAGGCTCGCCGCCAGGGCTATTTCCTTGTGATCGGGAGCGTCGAGCGCGGCGCCGACGAGACCAGTTACTTGCGGCTCATGCTCGAGCGCCGAGTGGAAGGCTTTATCCTCGTCCGCCCGGGGGCGCCGTTCCTCGGCGACCATCTCGAGCTCGTCGAGCAGGCCGGCGTGCCGTTCGTCCTGATCGGCACGAGCGTTGTCCGCGGCGTCGACGTTGTCGAAAGCGACAATCATCAGGGCGGCTACCAAGCGACGCGGCATCTTCTCGAGCTCGGGCACCGGCAGATCGCAACGATTCTCGGACCCGCGGGCTGGCCACCCGTAGTAGAGCGGTTCGCTGGCTACCGGGAGGCGCTCCGTGATTTCGGCATCAGTTCCGAGGACTCACTCGAAGAGCAGGCCGACGACTGGGGGATCGAAGCAGGCGAGGCGGCGGCTTCGCGGCTCCTGGCCCGAGACCCGAAGTTCACCGCGTTGTTCGCGCACAGTGATCTGATCGCGCTCGGCGCGATCGCGCGCCTGCGCGCGGCCAGCTTGCGCGTCCCCGATGACGTCTCGGTGGTTGGTTTCGACGACCTGCCTGTCGCGGCGGTGTTCGACCCTCCGCTCACCACGGTTCACCAGGCGACAGAGGAGAAGGGCGCGTTCGCGACCGGGCTGCTTCTCGCTCACGTCACCGGCGGCGACGCTCTCCGGGGCCAAGCGCACGTCCTGCCGTGCGACCTCGTCCGGCGGAAGAGCGCACGCCCGCTGGTTTAGACACTCCTGCCGGACACAGCGTTCGCGGACGAGCCGACCCGACCAAAAGGCCTAGATTTCTTGGGCCTTTTCGGTAGCGGGGGATTCGAACCCGCGACCTTCGGGTTGTGAGATCCGCGGAAACACCGCATCGCAGGCATCTCAGCTGAGCGTCCAGATCGATCGCGCCATGGTCGCTCGCCTCGGCGCGGCATCCTGGGCGACCGCGGCGGGCAGGCCACGCGGGACAAGCCGGGCCATCCTGGCTAAGCTCGCGCGATGAGCCGCATTGTCGTGATCGGCGCCACCGGCCACGTGGGTAGCTACCTGGTCCCGCGTTTGGTCCGGGCGGGGCACGAGGTGGTGGCGCTAAGCCGGGGCGAGCGCGAGCCCTACGTCGCGGCCGCGGAGTGGCGGACGGTCGATCGGGTGGCGGTTGATCGGGAGCTCGAGGACGAGGCCGGGGTGTTCGGCGAGCGGATCGCGGCGCTGGCGGCGGACGCTGTCATCGACATGCTCTGCTTCACGCCCGAGTCCGCGCAGCAGTTAGTCGAGGCGCTGCAGCCGACCCGTCCGTTGCTCTTGCACTGCGGCACGATCTGGGTTCACGGCGCGGCCGCGCGGGTGCCGGTCACCGAGGATGAGCCGCGGACGGGCTTCGGCGAGTACGCGGTAGGCAAGGTGGCCATCGAGACGCTGCTGCAGCGCGAGACGCGCGCCGGTGGGGTACCAAGCGTGGTGCTGCATCCAGGTCATATCACTGGTCCGTGGGCGTCGATCACGCCGGCGGGCAACCTGCATCTCGACGTGTGGCGACGCTTGGCTGCGGGCGAGCCGCTGCTACTGCCGGACCTCGGGCTCGGCGTGCTGCACCACGTGCACGCGGATGATGTCGCGCAGGCCTTTGAACTCGCTCTTAATCGACCTGCCGCGATCGGGTCCAGCTTCCACGTCGTTTCCGAGCAGGCCATGACACTGCGCGGTTTGGCCGCCGGCGTGGCCGGCTGGTTTGGCCGCGAGCCCGTGATCGAGTTCGTCGACTGGGTGGAGTTCGAGCAACGCGTCGGCGTAGAGCACGCCCGAATCAGCCGCGAGCACGTTATCCGCAGTATCGCGGCCAGCATCGAGCGCGCCCGCGACGTTCTCGGGTACCGACCGCGGTACACCTCACTCGATGCCCTGCACGGCTCACTCCGCTGGCTTGCGGCGAACGGTCTCGTCGACGTGGGCCTCGAGGAATTCTGATCGAGCAGAAACGGGAGCCCGAGGCCGAGAGCCGGCGGTGCCACGGGCTGACGGTCTCGTTGCGGTTGTTCCCGACTACCGCCATCCTTGTCGGAGCTGCGCACGGTCCGTCGCGCGACCTTGGCGTCGACGCCCGTCCTGGCAGCAACACCGTGACCACCACAAGGCAATACGACTGCGTAGTCCATTGACTAGATCACGCGAGGAGAAACATGACTATCGCATGGGACGTGCCCGGACTTCCCTTCACCCTCTCGCCGTCGTCTGACGAGGCGTGGACAATCGACAAGGCGACTGCGATGGTGACGGCCAGAGCTGCCGCCCACAGTGACATTTTCATCGACCCGGGATCGGACACCCAGCTCAATGCCGAGTCGATGCTCAATGCCGCGACCCTGCTTGGCGTCCCCCCAAACGGCGACTTCCAATTCAGTGCTCGCGTCACCGTTGAGTTCAAGTCCACGTTTGATGCCGGAGCCCTGCTTCTGTGGATCGACGACCGCCACTGGGGCAAGCTCTGCTTCGAGTATTCCCCCGACCCCGAACCCATGATCGTCTCGGTCGTGGCCCGCGGCGCTGCAGATGACGCCAACGCTTTCACCGTCGAAGGACGGACGGCGTGGCTACGTGTCTCCCGAATCGATAACGCGTTCGCCTACCACGCCTCCCTGGACGGCAAGACTTGGCGGTTGGTCCGCGTCTTCAACATTGACCACGGATCGACTTCCGCTTCGATTGGTTTCGAGGCACAATCGCCGACAGGTGACGGCTGCGTTGTCACGTTCGACGACATCCAGTTCACGCGCGAGCGCCTACGCGACTTGCGCTCGGGCTCGTGACTCAAGGCCAACAGCGTCCGCGCCGACGACCGTCGCTGAAAAACTACGGCTAGCCGACGAGCGTCTGCCCCCGAACTAGAAGATCCCACCGGTGCCAGAACGATTCATGCTGCTAACCCCCGCTGTGT
>DATAJI010000373.1:0-2037 GCA_036262195.1 Solirubrobacteraceae bacterium | reverse complement strand
CCTGCGCGCGCTGAAACTGTTCGGGCTGAGCCTCGCAAGCGCAGTCTTCCTCGACGCATTCGTCGTCCGCAGCCTGCTTCTTCCGTCCGTCCTACACCTCCTCGGTAAACGAGCCTGGTGGATGCCCAAATGGCTTGAGCGCCGCGTACCGCGCGTCGCGATCGAACAGAAACCCCTCACGCTAGCCCCCGCACTCGAGGACATCTCTTGACCTACCACGCAACCTCACGTCAAAGACGCCCAGCGCAGCCCGCCAACGACTAGCGCACGCGACCGCGCGTGCTCGCCTCTCGCGCTGAGGAGGCGCGGGCCTGTCGGATGGTCGGCGACCGCTCTCGGAATTTGCGAGAGCCAACGCGGGCTTCGGCACCCCCGCTCCGCGGAGCTGTGCTCAAAGCGTCCCGCTCGCACTACGATTGCGCCGCAATGCCAAACGGTTCGAGTGATGACCTACGGTGACCGGTAGGACGAGGAGGTCGCGGGCGCCGCTCGCGGTGGGCGGCGTGGTCGCCGCCGGAGTGTGCTGCGCGACGCTCGCGGCCACGGCTCTCGGTGTGGCAGTTACAGTGCGGGTCGCTTACGTCGAGCAGCAGGGATCGGCGACCTCTCTTGTCGTCGCCGACGGGAGTGGCGCTGATCTGGTGACCATCGCAACGATGCATGGCACGGCTTCGAGCTTTCAACCGGAACTTGCGGTGTCGCCCGACGGGAATTCAGTCGCCGCGGTGATCGGCCCATACGGTAAGCCGGAGCGACTGGTGGTCTATCCGAGCGCCGGCGGCAATCCCCGCACGCTGCTTAGCGGTCGCTATATCGAAGACCTGCGCTGGTCGCCTGACTCGCAGTTCCTCGTCGCGGACAGCGGCCTTGACCAACAGCTGTCCGTGGTCAACGTGACGAGTGCCACTCCGCGTCGCATCGCCGGCGCTTATGGCCCTGCAGCGTTTGCGCCGAGCGGCGACCAGTTCGTCTACTCGCTCGGCCCAAACCTCGCAGTTGCAAGCGCGACCGGCGTCGGCGTGGGTGAGCTAACGCACTTCCCGAAGGACTCAGGAGCCCTCGACCCGCTTTGGAGTATCAAGGGGATCGTTTTCGCCTACCTCCCGTCTGGACACGCGAGCGTCGCGGAAATCTGGTCGGTGGCGGCCGACGGCGGCCCGGCGACCCAACGGACGCATCTTTCATTCACACCGAAGGACCGCCCGGTCGGACTCTTCCCGGTCGCACTGTCGGCTGACGGCACGCACCTCCTCGCTGACTTCCAAGATGACCGCTATCACCAGCACGCGCAGGAGGTCGATCTCTCGAGCGCAACGGCGGTTGTGCGCCCAGTCTCCGGACTACCGGGAGGGCCGACCGGGCAGAGCCTTGCCGACGGCATCTCGTACGACGGCACGACAGTGCTCGTCCTGGACAAACCATATGCCACCACGCGGACTGTTGAAGCGCTGCCGTGGGTCGGCGGGAGCCCGATCATGACCTTCGATCATGTCTCGTACGTGAGCTGGAACCGCTGACGCGCGGGCACGTACGTCGCAGTGCGGCGTGTCACATTGTGCGAGCCCGCTGGAGCCGCAAGTTGAGCGAAAGCAAAGCCCCTTCGGGGTCGCATAGGCCCGCGCAACGGCCATGGGGGTCGCCTCACCGATCGAGACGCTCGCTTTCGCCGGCGAAAGGAGCCACGCGACCCGCGCCCCATCTCGTGACCCCTTTCGCGTGATTTGGAGCGTCTGAGTTGCGTCCAGCCGGTGAGCGCCATTCATGGATGGATCACGGGACAACGTTACGCGAGAGCGCTCGCGTGCAACGGCAACGACATTTCGGCCGCAAAGCCCATTTCCCGGGCCGGGCACAAATGGCAATTTCCCGTAGTTTGCGTTCATTTACCGGGAGTTCGGGCAGTTGGGACGGCTCAGCTGCCCATTCACTGGCGCCATGCCGAACGGCCGTCAATCGCGATTTCGGAGTCAGGCGTGGCGTCGTCCATGGTGCTGTCCCGCGGTTCGTCTAGAGGAGCTAGATGACGTGCCTCGGGAG
>DATAJI010000372.1:0-17668 GCA_036262195.1 Solirubrobacteraceae bacterium | reverse complement strand
TCCCGAACTCCGCAAATATGAGGTGATCTGAGCGCACTTGAGAGCACCTGAGAAAACGCGAGGACGGCTGAAACGCCTGCAAAACGGCACTCTCGTAATGAAGGGGTCCCCGGTTCGAGTCCGGGCGTCGGCTTGGGGGTGGGTGTTTCGACCGCTGTTGCGCGGCCGAGATGACGTGCATCCTTGCCGCATGAGCGATTCGCTGACCCGCACCGCGGTCTTTACTCCTGACGAGAACGGCTGGACGATGGCGCGCCGCAGACCGGCGCGTCTAAGCTCCTCGTCATGGCCTACACCGACGCACAGGCGAGGCAGCAGGTGCTCGACGCCGTTGCGTCGGCCGCGGAGGAGATCGGCGTCGCGATCGCATATCTGGGTGAGGCCTACGAGCAGCTCGACACGTATGCGGCGGAGCGCCTCGAGGACGAGCTCTTCCGCCCGCTCCAGGCGGCCTATGGACAGGCGCAACGGATACACGCCGAGTTCGCCGGCCGTTATGGTCTCCCGACTCACGCGTTTGAGGCGGCGCATCCGCAGGTCAGGGAGCACGATGCGAAGGGGATCATGCACGGGGCGGCTAGCGCTGTCGAGCGAGCCGATGCCGCGCTCGCCGCGTTGCAGGATTCGATGCTGCCGGTCGAGGTCGGCGATCCGCCGCTGCGTGCGGGCCTTGAGCAGGTGCGAGTCCTACTCGGCGACACTCGCCGGCGGACCCGCGAGATCATCCGAACGCTGGGCCGCTGACCGAACTGGACGGACCCGGGAGCGGGCGCGATCCTCTCGGTCTCGGACAGCGGCGGCGATTGCAAACTCATCGCGACAGGTTTTGCTGACTGTTATGCGCGACGGCGCGTCCCAGGCCAGTCGTTCCGGTCGGTGCGCGTTTACAAACAGTTGCCGCTACCTCACTGCGCCCTGGAAGGGAGTCTGATTGCGACACATCGCGAGCGTGGGCGTGGCCGCTAGGCACCGGGCCGCCCGACGCTCCGATTGCCGGAATCGACGTGCTGCGCTCCGCGCAACATCCACTCGGGCAAGAACGTCCACCAAATGTTATGCCGATTACGCATAATATGGGTGTGCACGAAAGCGCGTCCTCATGACGGGCGGACACCACGAGGAGGTAACAGAAGGATGGCTGACTTTCTACAGACCAAGCGCGACGAGATCACCGCGCGTGTGCGCGAGCTCGAACCGCTGGTCGAGGAGTACCACCACCTCGTGGCGGCAGCTGCTGCGCTCGCAGGAGCCTCGGGCGGCGCGAGCGTGGGCACGAGTAAGCGATCGAACAACGGTACGGCGACAAGTCGCGCAACGACAGGCCGCGCCAGCACTGGGCGACGCCGTGGCCGGCCTCCCGGTGGCGGCTCTCGTGCTCTGCAAACCATCGAGCTCGTCAAGGCACGGCCGGGCCTAACGATCGCCGAGTTGGCGAGCGAGATGGGGATCAAGCAGAACTACCTCTACCGCGTCCTGCCTGGGCTCGCGAGGGACAAGAAGGTCGTCAAGCGCGGCAAAGGCTGGCACCCTCGAGAGAGCTGAAGCTGGAGCGTCGGTTTAGCGAAACGGGCGCCCGACTGGTCTGAGAGAACCGCCGAGCCTCACGGAACGGGTCTGACGCGGCGGTCTCCGCGCCGTCCGCGCCGGCATCGCGCCGCCCCGTACGGCGCGATGCCGACCCGGGCCTGTCACAAAAGCGATCGCGACCCACAAGTAGCAAAACATGGAGCACGCGCGCGTGGGGGAGGTCAGGTTCGCTCATTGCGGCCCGTCCGAGCGCCGATTGGTCCTACCTGCATCCGGGCGCAGAAAGCTGCGGCGGACTTGACGCTGCACGAGCTCGCCCGCGGGGCGGCAAGTCGTGACTTGGACCTGCGGGCCGTTCGCTGCCTACTCGTGCTCAGCGAGGAGCGCCATTACGGCCGCGCCGCCGAGCGGCTGCACATGAGCCAGCCGGGCCTCAGCCGCACGATAGCCGTGCTCGAGGCGCGGGTGGGGGCATCACTCGTCGTGCGCAGCGCGCGGCCGGTCCGTCTCACTCGTGCGGGAGACGTTCTCGTCCAGCACGGCCTGCGTCTGCTGGCCGAGCAGCAGGCGGCGTTCGAGGACCTGGCCGCAGCCGCTGAACGCCCTCAACCGGCTGATTCAAGTGTCGTCGAGGCGAATGATGGTCCGCCCGATTCTGCGGCCGAACAGCTCGCGAGCTAGCTTGACCTGACCGGGACGACGATCCGGCTCGAGGGACCTGGGGCCTCGCGCTGGCCGTCAAATCGCAGTGCCGCTGTGGCTGCGCGCCACCCGGGCGGCGCCGTGATGCGGCTTTCGCATAATGGCCGACCGCGGCTTGACAAGCGTCCCGGCTCTGGTTGGATGGTTGCGAAGTAGGCCAGTTGCGCCTTTCACCGGCGATCAACCCAGGACGTGCAACATGGCGACGTGGCGCCGCAGGCCAAGATCGATCATTTGCATGGTCGGCGGAGCTGCGGTCAGCATCTTGGGTACGGCAGCGGGGGTCACCGCGTTGGTTCTCTCTACCGGACAGTCAGTAGCAGCGAGCCCGGCAACGCCCACGATCGGGTACGCGGTTTTTGCCGCACCCGCGAGTGCCGCGGACGCAATGCCAGCGGCATTCGCGGCGGAACAGACACCGGGCGCTGAGATTCGCTCCCAGCCGACGACCGTCCCGGGATTACTCGCGTGGGCCGTGGCCGGCTCAGGCCGGCTATGCGTTGCCGAATCGGATGGCGGCGGAGGATCGCAGGCGTGTGCTGCGGCCGCCACGCTCACGGCCGATCCAAGCAGCATCTTGTACACGGCGACGGCAGAAGGGACGCCGAGCACTGATGCAGATGAAGTCGACCTCGTTGTCGGGCTCGCTCCGGACGGGGTTGGTGGTGTGACGTTCCGCTTCGGCGATGGCACTAGCGCCGAGGTTCCAGTCATCGACAATGGCTTCCAGCTCAGCGTAGGCCGCCTCGTCACGATCAGCAGCCTGTCGTGGGAGGACGCTGCGGGCGTTCCCCACACCCAGGAGGTCGGGGCACCGTGACCAGGGCAGCGTCGATTCGGACTCGCGCGCGCGCCCGGGCACTCCTGGCGTCTGGCGCTTTGACCTTCGTGCTCCTCGTCGTGGGATTGGCCGGCGGCGCTGCTCCCGCGCAGGCAAGCTCAGGCAACTGGTGTTACGACGTCTCGCTGTCAGCGGGCCAGAACTGCTACAGCAGCCACGAGAGCAACCTCTATGCAATACAGGCTTGGTCATTTGATTCGATCGTGTGGGCGTGGATGTATAACCAGTCAGCATCCCCGAGCTCGATATCGGGGTATTGCTCAGCTGACGGTTGCACCGAGTCTCTGAACCTGAACACGGGCGGCTACGGCTATCAGGAGCTCAAGGCCTATAGCGAGCCCGTGATCGATCCGGACGCGTTCTTCGGCACCTGGCATAGCTAGGCATCGGGGCCGCGCTCGGCCCCGATCGGCGCCGTACATCGCTGGTCTGGGCGACCGTGCGGCTCCCAGTCCGCATCGCGTGCGACGAAGCCGCGGCTGTTGGCGGCGTCACAAGTCGCTGCAAAATCGACAAGTATCAATATCGACGGATGTCTTCTAGCCCTCGCAGCGACGACGCTGCTTTGCTATCCGGCGGTCCGGAGGAGTTCGGGCGCTTTTACCTGCGACACGAAGCGCACGTCCTCCGCTTCTTCATCCGCAGGGTCAGGGGCCTGGATACGGCCGCCGACCTGTGTGCGGAGACATTCGCGCGGGCCTTGGAGCACCGTCGCTCGTTCGATCCCCGCCGGGGCGAGGGGCGCGCCTGGCTTTTCGGCATAGCGCGCCACGTGCTGGCGGAGAGCTTGGCGAAGGGCCGAGTGCTAGACGAGACCCGCGTGCGGCTCGAGTTCGAGCCACTGGTGATCGACGACGACAGTCTCGAGAGGCTTTCGACGCTGGCTGACGACGTGGCGATGCAGGCGCTCCGGGAGCTGCCGGGCGAGCAGCGCGAAGCGGTTGAAGCTCGGGTGCTTGAAGACCGAGCCTACGGTGAGCTCGCGGTGACACTCGAGTGCTCCGAAAGCGTGGTCCGCCAGCGCGTCAGCCGTGGCTTGCGGTCAATCCGTGACCGACTGGACGGCGGGGCGCCATGACCTACCTCCCGGAACTGCACCGGATCCTGGTCGAAGGTGCCGCTCGTCTCGAGCACGCACAGCTCGACGTCGGTGCCCCGTCCATCGAGCGACCGTTCCCCAGCCGCGAACGGCAGAGCGCGTTCCGCCGGTTTTCTCGACGACGACTGTTGGCCTTCGTTGGGGTCGCGCTGCTGGCTTCAGGGTCCGCTGCGGCTGCGCTCGTAGCGCTCAAGGGCTTGCGATCAGCGCCGCCGAACGGCCCACTCTCCAGCCAGGCGGGTGCCGGACCCAACCTTCAACTCGTAACCGGCAGCTATAGCGCGAGAATGACGCCAGATCTTCTCGGTGGCAGTGTCGGTTGGTGTGTGGCCGAGGCCCGCGAGTCAGTTGTCATACCGGTTGGGAACGTCCGTGCGCTCAGACGCGAGCTGCTCAGCCGACGGGCGCAGATCCAAGCCCGCTTGTCCCGCGCGAACAGCTCGCTGATGCCGGGGCCGCGAGCGGCTCTGCGCCAGGAAGTCGACGTAGCCATCCCGCGTCTGCTGCGATCGCTGGCGATGCCGGTGGGCGAGCGTGACTCGCCGGCCTTCCGCAATGCCTACCGCTCACTCTACGGGGTCTCCGGCGGCGGAGCGTCCGAGTGCGGCGTGGCAGCGCAGCGTGGTGGCCCAATCGTGGCCGACTTCAGCCAGGCTGACGCCGGTGTCGGCGGCACCGTCACGCTGATCTCGACCACGACACTCGTTCTCGTCACCGAGCCACAGGTCGCGGCGGTTCGCGTCTCGCCAACGCTGACTTTGCTCACGCGCACCGACAAGCAGCTCCCGGGCGGCGAGCGGGTCGCGATCGCGGTTCAGCAGTCATTGGGCAAGAAGACCTCGCTCCGGCCTGGCTGGGGCGAGGCGACAGCGGTCGCGCTCGATCGTCAAGGCAAGCCGATTGCGACCACGGCGAGGACGGCGCGGCTCGATGAAAAGGCCGTCTATTGGCAGTCCGCGGGAGCTGGTCGTGCGCCGACGCGGTCTCGGGTCAGCAATTCGCCGCCGCCTGGAGCCTGCGAGATCGACACACGCGGCCTCGCCGGCGCGATGCCCGAATACGGCATCGTCGTAAAGCACGTCCACGGCTTTCGCCGGCTCGTCGCCCGGGCCTATCTCTCGTGCGCCAGCACCGACTTCGTCTACCGTGGTCAAGCGGTCGTCGCCGCGATCCTGCTGGACGCCCAACGGCCTGGCGTGCTGCCAGAGCTGCTCCCCAATGCCAGGCAGGTTTCGCAACACCCGCAGGCCTTCAGCATTCCGCCGCCGCCAGCTGGCGGCAACCTCTCGATCACCGCGCGCCGCGTCGGCGATGCCTGGCTCGTCATCCAAACCGCCGCTCCCCTCCGCGAGCGCCTGGCGCTGCTCGGTGGTCTCGGCGCCTGCGTTCGCATCAAGGGGCGCTGTACATAACCGCTTGCGAAGCCGGATGATCCGCTCGCCGTGGTCACGCTTCGCGAGCCGAAGCTGGGAGCTGCTGGGTGATGCAGTGGATGTTGCCGCCGCCAAGCAGGATCTCCCGAGCGGGGACGCCGACGATCTCGCGGTCAGGGAAGCAGCGCGCGAGCACATCCGCGGCTTCGCTGTCGTGGCGCTCGTCGAGCAGCGGAAACACGACGCGGGTGTTGGCGATGTAGAAGTTGACGTACGACGCGGCCAACCGCTCACCGGCGTTGCGCGCGAGCGTCCCGGTCGTTGATCGCACCCCGCGCGCCTCAGCTTCGGCGATCAAGACGGGCCCGGGTGCGGGGAGGCGAATCACCTCGAGCGGCCTGCCGCGGGCATCTGTCGCGGCCTCGAGCCGCTCGAGCGCGTCGCTCGAGATCGCGTGCTGCGGGTCGTCCTCCTCAGCGGTCCAGGTGAGCAGCACGACTCCCGGGCGGACGAAGCAGGCGATGTTGTCGACGTGTCCGTCGGTCTCGTCGTTGTACACCCCTCGCCCCAGCCAGATCACCTTCTCAGCGCCGAGATAGTCGAGCAGGAATGCCTCGATCTGCTGGCGCGACAGCTCGGGGTTGCGGTTCGCGTTCAGCAGGCACTCCTCCGTCGTCAACACGGTGCCGTCGCCGTCGACATGGACCGATCCGCCTTCGAGTATGAGCGGAGCTCGATAGCGCTCGGCTCGCTCGATCTCGAGGACTTTCTCGGCAACGCGATCGTCGCGGTCCCACCGGGAGTAGAGGCCGCCACGCAGGCCGCCCCAGGCGTTGAAGCGCCAGTCCACGCCCCGGCGCCGGCCCTGCTCGTCGATCACGAAGCTCGGCCCGATGTCGCGCATCCACGCGTCGTCGGTGGACACCTCAACGACACGGATCGACGGCGAGAGGATCGAGCGACAGCGCTCGTACTGCGGGTCGGAGACCGCCATCGTGACGGGCTCGCTGAGGTGGATCGCCTCGGCCACGGCGGCGAAGGCTGCCTGCGCCGGCTGCGCACCGAGACGCCAGTTGTCCGCGCGCTCCGGCCAGGCCATCCAGCAGCCGGCGTGCGGCTCCTGCTCTCCAGGCATCCTGAAGCCGTCAGCTGCTGGTGTGGAGGCGAGCGTGTCTGTCATCGCTCAGCGGAAGCTACGCGTGTCGGCCATCGACATCGAGGGGAGTTCATAGCACGTGGCGGGTTGGGCGCCGCAACCGCAGGCGTGACCGGCCGGCGTCCAGCAAACGCCTACAGTCCGGGAATGGACGAGATCCGCGTCGTCAGAGCGCTCGGCCCGCGGGACTCGCCGGCCCGCACGCGCCCGTCGACTCGCGCGCTGTTCCGCATCGCCGCGCTGCAGCAGCGCTGGCATCCCGACCCGGCGGAGCACGCAGCCGCCCTCGAGGCCGGGATCAGACTCGCCGCCGATCAGGACGCGCAGCTCGTCTGCCTTCCCGAGCTCACGCTCAGTCGCTACTTCGTCGTCGACGGCTTCGGGCCGCGACGCGGCGGGATCGAGCCGGAGGAGCTTCCCGGTGGACCAACCCACCGGTTCGCTGCGGGCATTGCCGGCGAGACTGGTATCCACATCCACGCATCGCTCTTCGAGCGCGCCGACGCCGCTGACGGTCTCGGCTTCAACACGGCGATATTGGTCGCGCCGACCGGCGAGCTCGTGGCACGCACGCGCAAGCTGCACATACCCGTGACCGCGGGCTATCACGAGGACCGATACTTCCGACCCGGCCCCGGTGGTGCCGATGCCTTCCCGGTCATCGCGCTCGCGGATGCGCGGCTCGGTCTGCCGACCTGCTGGGACCAGTGGTTCCCGGAGCTGGCGCGCGTGTACAGCCTCAACGGCGCCGACGTGCTGGTCTATCCGACGGCTATCGGCTCCGAGCCAGACCATCCGGAGTTCGATACGCAACCTCTCTGGGAGCAAGTGATCGTGGCCAACGGCATTGCCAACGGCCTCTTCATGGTCGCGGTCAACCGCTTCGGCGAAGAGCTGCCGCTGCACTTCTACGGGTCGTCGTTCATCTCCGATCCATACGGGCGAAAGCTCGTGCAAGCGCCTCGCGACGCGCCTGCCCTGCTGCTCGCCGACCTCGATCTCGACGAGCGACGCGACTGGCTCGAGCTGTTCCCGCTGCTCGCTACCCGGCGCCCCGACGCTTACGGCCCGCTCACCGAGCTCATGACCGATGACTAGGCGGGGCTCCCCGTAGTGCCCCGGCCGGTCGCACGGCGCAGGCTCTAGGCTGCCACCGATGGATTTGATCGACGAGCTGGTCGCCAACAACGCCGCGTTCGCTGCCTCGCTGCCGGCACGCCACCTCGACGTCCAGCCGAGTCGGCAGCTCGCGATCGTGACATGCATGGACTCGCGGGTGGACGTGTTCGCTGCACTGCGGCTGGCGGACGGCGAGGCACACGTCCTGCGCAATGCCGGCGGGGTCATCACCGACGACGTGATCCGCTCGCTCGCCGTCTCCCAGCGGCGGCTTGGCACGCGCGCTGTGATGCTCATCCATCACAGCGACTGCGGCATGCAGGCGCTGACCGACGACGGGTTTCGCGCCGAGTTGCAGCAGGCGACGGGTGTCGCGCCGGCGTTTGCAATCGAGTCGTTCGCGGACGTTGACGGCGACGTGCGCCAATCGATCCTGCGCGTCCGCCGCTCGCCGTTCCTGCTCCACACGGATGCCGTGCGCGGCTTCGTCTACGACGTCGACACCCGCCTGCTGCGCGAAGTCGAGGTCGCCGAGCAGCTCAGCGGGAGCTGAGCGCGCAAACCCCGCCTGCGCGAGCGGGAGCGATTTGTAAGGTTGCTGGGGTGACGCTTGTCCTGCTCACCGGAGCTACGCGCGGCATTGGACGAGCCGCCGCTGTCGAGCTGGCGCGCCAGGGCGCGGAGCTCGCGCTCGTCGGTCGTGACGCCGGGCGCGTTGCGGCCGTCGCCGCCGAGGCCAGGAGTGCCGGTGCCGGCTCGCCGGTTCACGAACACGTCGCCGACCTGACGCTGATGTCCGAGGTCCGCGCCCTCGCCGCGCAAGCGCGCGAGCGCTACGCCAGCATCGACGTGCTCGCAAACAACGCCGGCGCGGTGTTCGCCTCGCGCAAGCTGACCGCCGAGGGTCTCGAGCAAACGTTCGCACTGAACCACCTGGCGCCATTCCTGCTCACCAGCCTGCTGCGCGATTGCCTCCGCGGTGGCCGCGTCATCACCACTTCCTCCGACGCGCACCGCTACGGGCTGCTCGATCTGGGCGACCTCCAATCGGCGCGGTCCTACTCGGCGATGACCGTCTATGGCACCTCGAAGCTGTGCAACATCCTCTTTACGCGTCAGCTCGCCAAGCGTGCACCCGAGCTCCGGGCCAGCTGCTTTCACCCCGGAGTCGTCCGCACCGGATTCGGCAAGAACGAGAACAGCATCCTGAAGCTAGCGACGACGCTCGCGGTGCCATTCCTCCGCTCACCAAAGCGCGGCGCTCGCTCGCTCGTCTGGCTCGCGACATCCGCCGCCGCCGACCTCACCGGCGTCTACATCGTTGACGAGAAGGTCGTGCAGCCGAGCCTCCAGGCACAGGACGATGCGCTCGCCGAACGCCTGTGGGACCGCAGCGCCGAGCTTGCTGGCCTACCCGCCGACGTCCTTGGCTGAGCGTGGCTGACGCGCCAGGTACGACCACGGCGATCCGAGCAGTCGTGCGCGGCGCCGTCCAGGGCATCGGATTCCGCGACGCGACAGTGCGGCGGGCTCGCCAGCTGGGGGTCAGTGGCTGGGTAAGAAACGGCGCCGACGGCACAGTGCAGGTGCACGCCGAAGGCGCTGGAGGAGCCGTGAAGGAGCTGCTGGCGTTCCTACACTCCGGTCCGCCCCGCGCGCGGGTCGAGACCGTCGAGACGCAGCCGACCGCAATCGAGGGCCACGAGCAGTTCGCGATCCGCGGCCTCAGCGCCGGTGTCTTCGTCATCCAGGAGCACGCTGCGAGCGCACACCACTTCGACCTGCGCCTTGAGGTCGGCGGGGTCATGCGCTCTTGGGCGATCCCGAAAGGCCCCTCGCTCGACCCCGCGGTCAAGCGCCTCGCGGTCGAGGTTGGCGATCACTCAATCGCTCACAACACCTTCGAAGGCAAGCTCGACCGCGGCGGCGTGATCGTCTGGGACCGTGGTACCTACGAGCAGGGCGGCCGCGTTCCCTGGCCCGAAGCCCTGACCCGTGGCCACGCCGTCTTTGTGCTGCACGGCGAGAAACTGCGCGGCGGCTTCGCTCTGCAGCGCACGCACCCAGGCGCGAAGCCGCAGTGGCTCCTGATCAAGCGCCGCGACGCGGACGCGCGTCCCGGCTCGGACATCGTGCTCGAGCGGACCGAGTCGGTCCTCAGCGGACGCACGCTCGACGAGCTCGGCGACTAGAGCGGCTCCGATTTCGCGGATCCGGGCCGGGGCGAGGTCATTGATCGTCGCGACGGGTCCCGCTCCCGAGTCGCACCAGCTCGCGCGCGACATCGGCGAGACCGCGGAACGAGGACTCCTCGCCATCGACGGTCAGCCGGCCGCGTCCCCGCTCGGCATCGACAGCGATCGGCGCCGAGCCGCGCGGCCACGCGTTGATTACCCGCTTGATCGAGCCGACGACGTTGGCGCGCGCGTCGAGGACGCGGCGATCGGTCAGGATCAATGCGCGGCCCTGCGTCTTGCCGCGGGCGATATTGATCATGTTGACCAGCGACAGGATCGGGTCGTAGAACACCGGACCGCTGTGAGAGAAGACCACCAGCTCGACCGTCTCGCCCGGTTCGAGCTTGTCAGCGAGGGCTCGCTGGACCCTCGCGCGCACCCGCTCGTTCATGCCGCAGATCGCCTAGTCGCCATCGCGCCACCAGCCTAGGGCGCGCGCCGCGACGACGACGACGCGCCTACCAGGTGCCGTTCTGGCAGGCCGTGCTCGCCGTGCCGGTGCAGCTCTGCGTCGGGGTGCCGGTCGCCGACTCGCCGACGTTGAACGTATCGCCTGTGGAGGAGGTCGCGGTCACCGTGAAGCCGGCGCCGCTGTCGAGGATTGTCACGCCCCCGCCCGGGTCGAGGTAGGGGTTGCCGTCACCAGGTCCGACCTGGACGCTCGCGGTGAGTGAATGCAGGGTCGCGGCGGTCATCCCGCTGTAGTTCCCGTTGTTGTTCGTCCCGTAGGTCACCGCAGCGCCCGCAGCGTCGCGCGCCAACCGTTCGGCGGCTTGGTCGGCTGACAGCGCGGCCGCGGCGGAGGTGACTCCCGTTGTGGATGTGGCCGAAGTCACGGACGTGTCTGATGTCGAGCTCGTCGGCGGGACGGTGACCCCTCGCTTCTTGGTCACGTGCCTTGGGCCACCCGACCCGCAGCCGACCACCGCCAAGGCGACAGCTAGTCCTGCGAGCGATCCAATAAAGCGTCTACCGAACAAGCGTCCCCCATTATCTACATCGACTCGGGGCAGCATGATGTGCCGGCAGGACGCCAGTCTGATCAGGCCCTCGAGGACGACCGCGGCACGTAGGTGATCGAACCACGCTGGCGAGTCGGCGCCACTCCGGCTCTCCACTCGGCCGCTGACGCGGCCGTCACGCTGCTGCCGCGGGCTCGACCTTGTCCTCGCTCGCCGCGAGGCGCGGGATCCAACGTCGAAGCACCTCGTCGAGGAGGGTGTGGCGCAGCGGCTTGCTGACGTAGTCGTCCATGCCGTGCGCGATGCAGCGCTCGAAGTCGCCCTTCATTGCCGCGGCGGTCATCGCGATCACCGGCGTACGCCGACCGCCAGCCTCGCGCTGACGGAGCTCCGCCGTCGCCGTGTAGCCGTCCATCTCCGGCATCTGACAGTCCATCAGGACAGCGTCGTAGCGTTTGGTGACGAGTGCGTGGAGTGCTTCAAAGCCGTCTCCGACTACGTCGGAGCGGCAGCCGCAGCGCTGCAGTGCGCGGACCGCGACGATCTGGTTGACCGGCGTGTCGTCGACGACGAGGACGATCGGGGAGTCTTCGGTGAGTTCGACTGGCCGTCCCCGAAGGCCGAGCGCCGGCGCCGGGTTGGCGTCGCCGGCCCGCTCCGCGGCGATCGCGAGTTCGAGCTCGACCCAGAACGTGCTGCCGCTCCCAACCTTGCTCTCGGCTCCGATGCGGCCCGCCATCAGCTCGGTCAGCTCGCGGGCTATCGCGAGGCCCAGACCAGTCCCGCCGTATTGTCGCGTCGTCGAGATGTCGGCCTGGGTGAACGGCTCGAACATGTGCTCGAGTTGCTTGGGGTCGATACCGATGCCTTCGTCACAAACCTCGATTCGCAGCAGCGCGGACGTGCCGCCACGCTCGAGGCATCTGACCTTGACGGTGACCGCGCCCTCAGTCGTGAACTTGACTGCGTTCGCGACGAGATTTAGCACGATCTGACGCAAGCGGCCGCTGTCGCCGTGTACGTCTCGCGGCACCCGATCGTCGATCTCGAGCGCGAACCGCACGCGCTTGGCGGTCGCGTCAATGCCGCCGATAACGCAAGCCTCCTGGAGGGTGTCGTGGAGGGCGAAGTCCGTCAGGTCCAGCTCGAGCTGACCGGTTTCGATCTTCGAGATGTCGAGGATGTCGTTGATGATCGCGAGCATGTGCTCACCTGAGCGCCCGACCTGTTCGGCGTAGCTGCGCTGCTCGTCGTCTAGCCCTGTCTCGAGCAGCAACTCGTTCATGCCGAGAACACCGTTCATCGGCGTGCGGATCTCGTGGCTGACGTTGGCGAGAAACGCGGATTTCGCGTTCGAGGCTTCAATTGCCGCGTCGCGAGCGATTGCCAGCTCGGCAGTCGCCCTGTTGCGCTCCGTCACGTCCTGGCAGAGGATGATCCGGCACTCCCGTCCGCCAAGGATCACGTCGTCGCCGCTGATCTCGACTTCGACGACCGTTCCGTCCTTGTACCGGTGGCGCGTCTGGCGGGCCGACCGACCTGTCGTCTGCTGGACCCGACCCTCCACCTCGAGATGGCGCAGCAGCGTCGGCAGCTCCGCCGACGGGCGCAGATCCTTGACCGTCATCGCGAAGAACTCGTCGCGGGAGAAGCCGTAGTGGGCAATGGCGGCGTTGCTCACCGCGACGATCTCGTGCGTGTCGCGGTCGTAGGCGATCATCGGTTGGGGGTTCTGCTCGAAAAGCATCCGGGCCTCCCGCTCGCCGACTCGCAGCTGCTCCGCCTGGGCTGCGTTCAAGGCGACCTGGCGGCGCAGGCCGCGGCTGACGGAGATAGTGATTGCCAGCAGAGTCACGTAGAGCAGCGTCAAAGCCCCGACCAATCCGAGCAGCAGCCGCTGCAGGCTCGCTGTGACGTCAGCGTTGATCGGGGCGTAGGGCAGGTAAAGCTCGAGCACGCCGACCAGCGTTCGCTGTGGTCCGGCGTACAGTGGCTGGTAAACCTCCACCGCTGTCGCACCGATCGGTCCGACGTCGGCGCTGTCGGCGTTTAGGTGTGTGAGCTCCGCAACGATCCGCCCCTTGGCGGCTTCGAGCGCGCCGTCGTCCCGTCTGCCGTGGATCGCGATGTGGTCGTCCGAGAAGATGACGTTGCCCCGCAGATCGTGCAGTCGCAATCGCAGGATGTCATGCGTCTTGACAGCTGCGGCGACGAGCTGCCTCAGCGCGCGCAGCTCCTGCACACTGGGGTCCGCGTTGAGCGGCCGTCCGTCCAGCAACGGTTCGACAGCTGTCTCGGCGACAAGCTTGGCCTCCGACCGCGCCTCGCTGAGCCCTCGCTGACGTGCCTCGGCGCGCAGGGCGATCGCCAGTGCCACGCCGAGTATCAGCACCGGCACGAGCAGGATCACGGCGTACCTCATGAACGGGCCAGTCGCGAGAGCTCTCCGAGCGCGTGACCGCCCGCCCGACCCGATTTTCATGATCTGACTATCGGTGTCGGCAGAGGCCCGCTTTAGGCTTCGCTGGCCGCTCCATACCAATGCCGCATCGGGCGAGGGAGCGTGCGGATGGCGTCATTTGGGCGTCTCGACGGAGCCGGTCGAGGCGCTGCGGCGGCGGCGGCGGAGGATATCGCTGGGCAACCTGGCGTTACGGTCCGAGCGTCAGAAGCTCGGCCCCTCACCGCGCGCGGGACGGCACGCGAGCACCTGGTAGACGCTGGTGAAGCCAACGCGGAAGCCGTTGCGGGCGGCGCGCAGGTAGAGCCGGAACACCCTGACGCGCTCCGCTCCGGCCAGTTCGGTTGCGCGGTCGAGGTGCTGGTCGAAGCGCGCGATCCAGTGGCTCAGCGTCTCGATGTAGTCCTCTGCGAGACCCTCAACGTGCTGGGTGACCAGGCCGGCGTGCTCGATCGCAGCTAGTACGCGCGCAAGGTGAAGCGGCGCGGCATCGGGGAAGACGTAGCGCTCCGAGAACGGCCCGGCTTCCGGGTCGCCGTGTCGCAGCCGCGCGATGCCGTGGTTCAACAGCCGGCCGCCTGGGCTCAGCAGTGCCGCGAGGCGCGCCGCGTAGTCGTCGATCTGGACCGACCCGACGTGCTCGACCATACCGATGCTCGCGATTGCGTCGAAGCTCTCTCCGCTGAGCTCGCGGTAATCCGCGACGCGGATCTCGACCTGGCGATCGAGCCCGGCGGCGCTCACCCGCTCGCGCGCCAACTGCGCCTGCGGCTCGGACAGGGTGATTCCCAGAGCGCGCACGTCATGGCGCGACGCCGCATGGATCACGAAGCTGCCCCAGCCACAGCCGACATCGAGCACCCGCTGGCCGGCCCGTAGGCGAAGCTTCTGGCAGACCAGTTCGCGCTTGGCCTCCTGGGCTTCCTCGAGGGTCTCGGCACCGTGGGAGAAGAGCGCGCAGCTGTAGGTCATCGACTCGTCGAGGAACAGGGCGAAGAACTCGTTGGAGACGTCGTAGTGGTGGCGGACGGCGCGACGGTCGCGCACGATGCTGTGGCGCTGGCCGCTCGGTCGCAGCTCGATCTCGGGTACACGAGCGGGGATCGTCAAGCCGACGGCCGGCAACGCGGCCAGGGCCAGGCGCGCCCGGGCCGTCGCGTCCAGCTGCGGTGCCTTCCAGCTGGCGAGCAGGGTCATCGCCGCGTCGAGGTCGTCCACCTCGACCAGCCCGGAGACGTATGCACGTCCGATCCCGAGCTGCCCCGGCGCGCGCAGCAGGTGGCTGATCGCTCGAGGACCCACGATGCGAAACGCGGGTCCGCCGGGAGTCGTCGCCGCAAGGCGCGAGCCGTCCCAGAACTCGACGTCGAACGGGCGCTCCGGGAAAACGCGCTCGACCTCGCGGCGAAGGAACGTTGGGGTGGCGAACATTCGTCTCCAGGAGGCTATTGCCAGGATCGCTAAGTGTGCGCTGAGGTCGCGGACTGAGTCTCGCGACCGGGCTTTGGGCTCCTCTTGATCGCTGCGCCGCGGCCTGTCGTGCGGCGCGTTGGCGTGGTCGCGCTCCGCTCGCTCTTGGCGCGGCGGCCTTCCACCTCTGGACGTTTGTTCTAGCGGCCGCATGCGCGCTGTTAGGCTCGCTTCTTGTTGATGCGCGCGCGCGTTGCCTTGGCTGCGGCGGTCCTCGGGGCGATCGCCTGCTCTGTCGGTGTTGCCGGCGCCAGCGGCGCGAACTATCCGCTGGGCCGCGGAACGGGTGGCTGTCCCGTGTTCCCGAACAGCAGTCCTTGGCACGAGAAGGTCACTGATCTCCCGGTCAGCCCGTTATCGAGTGAGTACATCGCTTCGATTGGCGCCGATCTGGATCTGCATCCTGACTTTGGCCACGAGCGCGCCTATGGGATTCCGTATGCCGTGGTACCGGCCAACCAGCCGAAGGTTGCGATCCACTTCACCGCCTATGGCAGCCAGTCGAATCCGGGGCCGTATCCGATTCCCGCCGGCGCACCGGTCGAAGGGGGACAGGGCGCGACCGGGGACCGCCACGTGATCGTGTTGGAGGAGGGCACCTGCAAGCTCTACGAGCTTTGGGACGCGCAGCCGCAGGCGGACGGCTCGTGGGACGCCGGCTCCGGAGCAGTGTTCAATCTACGCTCGGACAAGCTGCGTCCAAATGGTTGGACCTCCGCCGACGCTGCGGGGCTCTCGATCTTTGCCGGGCTGATCCGCTACGGCGAGATCAAGCGCGGCTACATCAACCACGCGATCCGCTTCACGGTGCCCCAGACCGAGGCCGGCTTCATCCACCCGGCGACGCACTTCGCGTCGAGCTCGACCAACCCCGATCTGCCGCCGATGGGACTGCGCTTGCGGCTCGAGGCGAGCTACCCGATCGACAGCTTCCCGCGGGCTGACAGGATCATCCTCCGGGCGATGAAGACCTATGGCCTGATCGTCGCCGACAACGGCAGTCCCTGGTACTTCCAGGGCGCGACCGATCCACGCTGGAACGACGAGGTGCTCGACCAGCTGAAGGGCGTCCCCGGAAGCGCGTTCCAGGTCGTCGAGACCGGACCGATCCTGCACACTGGCTGAGTCCCGCCGCCTCAGTAGCACGCTGGCGTAGATTGGTGGTTGCACCCGGCGGCGCCGGGTCTCGAAACCAACTATCCGGTCTGCAAGCAGAAGCAGTCGATCGCGAAGGAGACGCCAGATGCTGTTCGGCGAAGACCACGTCAAGCGCTACGTTGAGACCGACGGGCAGGAGGGCCACGAGTGGCAGGGCACGACCACGTTGATCCTGACGACCAAGGGACGCCACAGCGGCGAGCCACGCAGCACGCCGCTGATCTATCAGCGCCACGGCGACGACTTCCTCGTGGTCGCTTCAAAGGGCGGCGCCGATCAGCCGCCGGCTTGGTACCTGAACCTCGTGGCCGAGCCGGAGGTCGAGGTTCAGCTGCTCGGCGACCGTTTCAAGGCCCGCGCGCGTACAGCGAGTACGACTGAGAAGCCCGAGCTGTGGGAGATCATGCTCGGCGCCTGGCCAGCCTACGCCGGCTACCAGGAAAAGACTTCGCGCGAGATTCCGGTGGTCGTGTTGGAGCGCATCTGACGGACGAACCGCTGCGCGCTCAACGGCCTCGGCGGCGCCGTCCTCGCCAGGAGGCGGGGGTAGCCTGTTGAGAGTGGATCGGAAGCTCGGGACCGGCGGGCGTCGGCACGTCTCACAAGGGCGCTCGCGGCTGCACGCGCCCGTTGGCTCGCGCGCGGGCGCTCGCTCACCGCTCGCGGCCAAGAGGCCGCCGACTTTGCCGGCAGCGCCGCGGCGCAAGCCCACGCCGCGGGTGCTCTTGCTGGTCCGCTACGGGGTGCCGGTCGCGATCGTCCTGGCCGGCGCGATCGCGCTGTGCTTTGGGACCGAGGACTCGTTCTACGGCGGTGTCAGCCTGATCGGCGCAGGTCTGTCGGTCTGGCTGATCAGCTGGGTCTACCGGATTGGCGTGCGCGGCGATACCGATCGCGATGCCGAAGACCAGGCGCGCCGCTATTACGACCGCTTCGGGCGCTGGCCCGATGAACGGCTCTGAGAGCCGGCCCTATTCGTTCCAGCTCGCGCTCGCGCCGTGCGCTGAGAGCACGGTCGGCTTGCCGCCGGCCCACGGGATCGTCTCGACCGACGTCGGCGCACCCTCGAAGCCCTTCGTGAGCAAAACCGTCCTGCCATCACGCGACAGTGCATCGGGGATGTCACCGTCCGCGACGCCGTTCAGGGCCCGCGGGAACGCGGTCGCGCCGCTCACGCTGACGGCCCAGGCCGCGCTAGTGTCGGTGCCTTCGAAGTCCGCAAGCACGTGCTCGCCGTTGGCCGAGATCGCGACCGGCACGAGTCCCGCGACGAGCGGCCCGACGGACATGTGCGTGAGCTGCCTCGCGTCGTGACCGCTCGGCGCGATCGACCAGAGTTGGTTGATCGGCTCGTCCTGCGAGCCGCGCGGGCTCGACCGCGCGAAGACGATCGCCCGCGCTCCCCAGACCGGGTAGTCGCTGTGACCGTCGTCGGTCAGCTGGCGCTTTGACGTGCCGTGCAGCGAGCTGACGAAGAGGTTGATCGGCGCGCTGCTGCGTAGCGACTTGGCGAGCGCGTAAACGATGTCATCCGAGCGGTTTGGAGCGAAGCTCGCGCCCTCG
>DATAJI010000371.1:0-1921 GCA_036262195.1 Solirubrobacteraceae bacterium | reverse complement strand
GCCGGCGGCAGCGAGCTTTGCGACCCCGGCTTCGGCGACGCCGGCGGCAAGGCCACGCCAGCCGGCGTGCACCATCGCCACGCCACCGTTGCCCGCGATCACGATCGGCAGGCAATCGGCGACGTGGACAGCAACCGCGATCTGGCAGTCGGTGGTCGCGATGCCATCGGCCGTGACGAGACCGACGGCGTAGCCGCCTCCGTCCGGGCTCGTGACGACGCTCGCCCCGTGGACCTGGCTGGGAACGTTGATCGCACGCACGCCGCAGCGCTCGAGCAGCGCGGCGCGGTTGGCCAGTACGTCGGCGCTCGGCTCCCCGCCGGTTCGCCCGAGGTCGCCTTCGGCGCGCTCACTGAACAGCACCCTCGCGCCGGTCAGCTCTACGGCGATGCTCACGGGCCGTCCTCGAGGGCGCTCGCGAGCTCTGCGGCGCGTCCGGGCGCGAGCTGCCCGTCGAGCTTTCGCGCAAGCGTGCGCTCGAGCCGAGCACCGAGCCCAGGACCCGCCGGCACGCCGGCGGCGAGCAGGTCATCGCCGCCGATCTCGAGCGTCACGCCCCGCAGCTGGTCGAGCCAGCGGCGCGCCGGCGCGGCCGGGCCGAGCGCGCCGGCTATCGCGACGACCTCCACTGGGATCCCGCGCAGCACGTCGCGCAGGGCACTGGCCGAGCCGGCAGCGCCGATCTCCGCTGCGAGACGCTCGGCCCCTGCGGCGAGCTGGAGCACATCGCGTTCGTGCGCAGTCAGATCCAGTGAGGCGATCCAGGCCGTAGCCGCGGGGCCGGCGAGGATCGCGCCGAAGATCACGAGCTGACGGTTGGCGTCCGCCGGCGCCAGCGCGAGCGCGCTCTCGATCAGCTTGCGATCAACGACGATCGGTAGCTTGCGCTGGAGATCAGCGAGCGGCGCGGCCGGGTCCGGCTCGAGCAGCGCGAGGCGCAGCTCGGACGTGATCCGTGCCCCGCTCAGCGTTGCAAGCGTCGCCGCCTGCGCGAGAGCGGCCGTGCCCGGCTCCACGGTGAAACCGAGGCGGTGGCGGTAGCGCGCGAGGCGCATGACGCGTGTCGGGTCGTCGATGAAGCTGCGCTCGTGCAGCACACGCAGACGCCGCGCAGCGAGGTCGTCAAGCGCACCGGCGAGCGCCAGCAGCTCGCCTCCGTCGAGCGTGACGGCCACCGCGTTCACGCTGAAATCACGCCGCGCGAGATCTTCGATCAGCGTCGCCGGCTCCACCGCCGGTAGCGCGCCAGGCTGGCGGTAGCGCTCCCGTCGCGACGCGGCAACGTCGATCGACCAACCGTCTCTGGTCGCGCGCGCGGTGCCGAAGGCCGGATGCGTGATGACGCTGCCGCCGAGCCTGCGCGCGAAGGCCTCCGCGTCCCCGTTCACCACCACGTCCAGCTCACGTGGCTCGATCCCCAGCAGTGTGTCGCGGACGAAGCCGCCGACCACCGCCGCGCCCGATCCGGCGAGGGCGAGCAGCACAGCTCCCTCGGGTCGACGCGCGAGAGCGTCGAGCACGACCTCGGCTTGAAAGTCATCGGTTGCCGACATCGTTTGAGTCTAGGCTCCAGTCGCGAGTGGCCGACCGACGCGATATCGACTTCACCTACTCGCTGACCGACCGCGTCTTCCGCCTCAGCCTGGGCGAGCTCGCGGACTTCAGTGGAGCCAAGTACGACGGGGACTTCTCACTCAGCCTCGCCGAGGCTCAAGCGCGCAAGCACGAATATGTCGCCGAGCAGATCGGAATCGGGGCTGGCAGCCGCGTGCTCGACCTCGGCTGTGGCTGGGGGCCGCTGCTCAACTTCATCCGCTCTCGCGGCGCAAGCGGCGTTGGCGTGACGCTGTCGCGCGCGCAGCTCGCGGCCTGCCGCCGTCATGGCCTCGACGTTCATCTTTTCGACGCGCGCGAACTGACA
>DATAJI010000370.1:0-9989 GCA_036262195.1 Solirubrobacteraceae bacterium | reverse complement strand
ATCGTGTCGCGCAGTGCGTAGTCGACCTCCTCTACATCGAGCTGACCCGCTTCGATTTTCGATATGTCGAGGATGTCGCTGATCAGCGCCAGCATCAGCTCACCAGATCGCGCGACCTGATCGGCGAGCATCCGTTGCTCCTCGTCCAGCTCGGTGTCGAGGAGTAGCTCGGTCATGCCGAGCACTCCGTTCATCGGGGTACGAATCTCGTGGCTGATCGTCGCGAGGAACGCTGATTTCAGGTTCGAGGCTTCGACCGCCTCATCGCGCGCTGCCGAGAGCTCGATCGCGGCGCGGTTGCGCTCGGTCACGTCGTGCACTGACGTGACACGACACTCGCGCCCCTCGAAGATCGCGTTCTTGCTGGTGATCTCGACATCGGTGATCGTGCCGTCCCTGAGGACATGGCGCAGAGGCTGGCCGACGCGGAACCCGAGCAGATACATGTCGGCCCTCGGTGACGGTGATGCGAGGTAAGCGGCCGCGTCTTCGGCCGGCCACAGATCCGTGATTGCCATCGCGAGGAACTCCTCGCGTGAATAGCCGTAGCGGTCCTCGGCCGCGGCGTTGACACCGACGATCCGCATCGTCGCGCGATCAACGACGAACACTGGCTGCGGGTTGCCCTCGAACATGATGTGGCGCATGCTCTCGCTCGCCTCGAGCTCCGCGCGGCTCGCCCGCAGGGCCTGTTCGGCCTCGACCTGCGGCGTTACGTCGCGCGTGATCCCCCAGGTCCCGACGATCTGCCCACGCTCGTCGCGCAGCGCGCGCTTCGTTACGTGTGCCCACGAGTCCGGGCGGTCGCGGTAGGTCTCTCGCACGATATGCGCGATCATCGGCTCGCCGGTGCTCATGATCCGCCGCTCATCGGCGCGCGCGACGTCGGCGTGCTCAGCGCTGAAGATGTCGTGATCGGTCGTGCCGAGGACCTCTTTCAGTTGCTGCAGCGGCGCGTAGGCCTCGAGCCAGCCGGCGCTGACGAACAGGAAGCGGCTCCCGCGGTCTTTGAAATACACGCGGTCTTCGACGCTCGTCAGCAGGTTCGTCATACACAGCCGCTCGAGCCCGTCACCAGGGAGGACGCCGAGCGCCGAACGGGGGTCATGCAACTCGGCTGTCCGCTGACGCTCGCTCACGGTTATTTATCGGCCGCCGCCACGGCGTGCCTGAACCAAGCGGCGGTCGCGACGGCCGGGCTCGGCGCAGGCTTGGAGCGCAGGCGGTGGCGAGGGCAGGTCGACGTCGGCGCGGCTAGGTGGGTGTCGCGAGCTCGCTGCGCTCGGGCGGGGGGACAGCGATGACGCGTTTCAGCGCGTCGCTGAGCTCGGCGGCACGGATCGGCTTGCTGATGTAGTCGTCCATGCCGGCGGCGATGCAGTTCTCGCGGTCGCCGCTCATCGAGTGTGCTGTGGTCGCGATGATCGGTAGGTGCACGAGGCCGCTTTCACGGCTGCGGATCGCTCGCGTCGCCTCGTATCCGTCCATTTCCGGCATCTGGCAGTCCATCAGCACCGCGGCGTAATCGGTGTGCGCGGTTGCTTCGAGCGCTTCGTTGCCGTTGGCGACGACCTGGGACCGGTATCCGCAGCGGTCGAGCAGTCGCCCCGCGAGCATTTGGTTGACGGGGTTGTCCTCGGCGATCAGGACGAGCGGTGCGGCGTCGGTGAGATTACCTGCGCCGTCGCGCTCGCCCTGCGCGCTGAACTTGGCCGGAGTGTGAGTCGCCGGTTCGCCGCGATCAGCGAGCGGCAGCTCGACCTGGAACGAGAACGTGCTGCCTTTGCCCGGCGCGCTGGAGGCGCTGAGCGTGCCGCCCATCATTTCGACGAGTTGGGCTGAGATTGCGAGGCCGAGGCCACTGCCGCCGTATTTCCGAGCGGTGGAGTTGTCTGCTTGGGTGAAGGGCTGGAACAGGCGAGCGAGGGTCGGTTCGTCGATGCCGATGCCGGTGTCGGTAACGTCGACGCGCAGGAGCGTCGTGCGCTTGCCGTCGGCGGTCGGCGTGGCGCTGGTGTGGATGGTGACCTGGCCCTCGGTCGTGAACTTGACGGCGTTCGACAGCAGGTTGATCAGGATCTGGTGGAGTCGTCCGGAGTCGCCATGGAGCCAGCCCGGGAGGCCGGGGTCGGACTGGACATTGAGCTCAATCCCCTTCCGGCGGGCCAATGGGAGAACCAGCGCACAGCTTTCGGCGATCAGCTCTGAGAGTGCGAACCCGGTCGGGTCGAGCTCGAGCTTGCCTGCCTCGATCTTCGAGTAGTCGAGGATGTCGTTGATCACCAGTAGCAGCCCCTCGCTGGATGAGCGCATGATCTCGGCGTACTCATGCTGCTCGGTGTCGAGCTCGGTTTCGAGCAGCAGGTCAGCGGTGCCGATCACGCCGGACAGCGGTGTGCGCAGCTCGTGGCTGACCGTCGCGACGAACACCGATTTCGCGTTCGAGGCTTCGACCGCGTCATCACGCGCAGTCGCACTGAGCAGCGCTTCGTCGGCGAGCTCACGCGTCCGCTCGGCGACCAGCCGCATTGCTCGCGTCCGCGCGGTCCCCAGCACCAGGACCAGCATGCCCAACATCACGCTCAGTGCGATCCCGCCGACCAGCACAGCGAGTGCCCCCGGGCCGGCGAACGCTCCGCTGGTCGCTGGTGTGCCGAGGATCTGGAGCGTCGAGCCGTCATTCAGGTTGACCGTCACGGAGTGCGCGCCGCGCGGAGCGCTCCCATCGGTGAAGACGAGCCTTGAGCCACTCGCGTTGCGACGCAACACCAGCGCGGTTCTCGGATGACCGCGAAGCGCCGTGGCGAGGAGCACGCGCGGGCGGATTGCCAGCGCCGTCCAGCCCAGGAACGCGTGTCGCCGGGCGCTGACGGTTGCGGGTACGCTGCCGCCGCGATAGATCGGGGTCGCGAGCGCCAGCGTGGCGACCCCGTCCGACAACCGCGTCGCCGAGGCGAGAGGACGACCTGAGTCGCGCAAAGCGACCAGCGGGTACTCGGCACAGTAGTCGGTGTGGATCTGGGGATTGGCTGGCGCGCTACGGTTCACCGCGAGTGCAAGCAGGCAGTAGTAAGGGCGCGTGCCGGACGGGACGATCGTGAATGCTGCGTAGCTCGTCGGTATCGCCGGCGGCGGGACGAGGCGCTGCTCAAATGCCGACAGGCGTGACGCAGGAACCAGCGCGATCCAGACCAGCCCAACCAGCTCCGGATACCGCCTGTTGACCTGTATTGCGCGCGCCCAGACATCGAACTTGGCCTGAGAGAGCGTGGTGTGGTCGACGAGAAACGCTCCGGCGGCCAGATCGAGGTCCTCTTCTTCGCGCAGACCAAGCTTGACCGTGGACGCGATCTGGGCCGCGGAGGACTGCGACGCCAGGTGCGATCTCTGGGTTTCGCTGCGCGAAACTGCGTTGGCTGCGATCGCGGAGCCAGCTGCCCCGATTACGATCAGTAGCGCCGCCGCGAGCATCCAGGCGCCGTTGCGGCGGTCGCTCAAACGTCGGACTAGCGCGACCATGCGTGCCAGCCAGCCATCGAGGTCACAGTGTCTTTCTCGAGGCCGCTTGCCGTCTGAGCTTGCGAGCTGCACTGCCTTGCGCGCTACACGCCCAATACTGGGTCAAGCGGACTCCCGGGTTTGTGTTGCCGCCTTATGTCTATCTAGTGGTCAGTATCGACAAGTCGCGGTCGTCGCTGGAGGCGCGCTGCCCTCGACGCGAGCACGCTGTTCGGCACTCGTTGGGATCGTCAGCTCTAGCGCCTGACACCGAGCCCGCGCTGCCGGCTCGCCTGCGAGACTGGGTGGCAGTGATTGCTCGCTCGGATGCGCTGCGCGCGCTCGCGCACTGTCACGCGGAGGCTGCCGAGCAGGGGGTCGTCGGCGCCTTAGTTGTGACGCAGGACGACCGCACGTGATGGCCGTGCTCGTGGCCGGCGGGCAGCGGTACACGTTTGAGCAGCGTCCGTGGCTGATGGGGATCGTCAACGCGACGCCGGACAGCTTCTCCGACGGCGGCCTGCACGCGACGCTCGATGCGCGCGTCGCGCTTGCTGGCGAGCTGATTACGGCCGGCGCCGACGTGATCGACATCGGCGGCGAGTCGGGGCGCACGAACCTGCCGCCAGTGGCGGTCGACGAGGAGATCCGCCGCGTCGTGCCGCTGGTCGAGCGCGTCGTCAGCGAGCTCGGCGCGCTGGTTTCGGTGGATACCTACAAGCCGGCCGTGGCCGCTGCCGCCCTCGCCGCGGGCGCCGTGATCGTCAACGACGTCAGCGGGCTTCGCGACCCTGACCTCGCGGCGGTCTGCGCCGATCATGGCGCGGCGCTCGTCGTCATGCACACGCGCGCGGCGCCGAAGCAGCGCCTCCAGGATCCAGGTCTGTACAAGGACGTCCTCGAAGACGTGCTCTCCTTCCTTGGCGAGCGAATCGCCCTGGCAGTTGCGCGCGGCGTCTCCGAGGAGGCTTTGATCGTCGATCCTGGGCCTGACTTCGCAAAGACGCCGGCGCAGACGCTCGAGCTCCTGCGCGGCGCATCGAGGCTCCACGATCTCGGCCGGCCGGTGCTGATGGCGCTCTCGCGGAAGGACTTCATCGGAGCGCTGACCGGACGCGCACCGCGTGAACGCGACGCCGGCACACTTGCGGCGCTCGCTCACGGTCTCGACGCGGGAGCTCAGATCCTCCGCGTCCACAACGTCGCTGGCGCAGCTGATTTCATCGCGGTTCGGCGCGCCCTCCGCGGCGAGGTCGATCTCGGGGCGCATGCGCTACTGCCGGAGGAGCTACGCGCGCAGGCGCCGGGCGAGGGCGTAAGCTGAATTGCGCGCCACGCGTCTGCGTGGCCGCGAGGGGTGCCGGCGGCTGACACCAACGCCGCCGGACGCCTGCCACCCATCACGAAGGGAGCAGCATGTCGATCATTACCGCCGAGGATCTCGAGGCGAGCCCGCTGGCCGACCTCCACGCCCTCGCTTCAACGCTCGCGATCGACGACTTTCGCCGTCTGCGCAAGCCCGAGCTGGTCGAGACGATCCTTACGCGTCAGGGGGGAAGCCCGGCGGCGAGGCCACGTGGCGAAGAGAGCGCCGCTCGCGGCGACCGTCCGCCGCGGCGGCGGCGTGGTCGAACGCGTGATTCCGATCCGGGGGACGAGCCAGCCTCGAGCGGGCGCGCCGCGGCGCCGGTCGAGGTTGCCCCGCGCACCGTCGAGGGGGTCGTCGAGCTGCTCGCAAACGGCTCCGGCTTCGTGCGGCCCGACGGGGCGAGCGACAGCGATGGCGACGTCTACATCTCGGCGGCGCAGGCGCGCCGCTGCGAGCTGGTGGCTGGCGATCGCGTGACGGGCCCTGTTCGCCCACCGCGCCGCTCCGAGCGTCACCCGTCACTGATCAGAATCGACACGATCAACGGTGTGCCGGCCGACGAGGCGGTCCGCGGAACGCGGGTCGAGGACATCGAGGTCGACTGGCCTGTCGAGCGCTTGGCCCTCGGGTCGGGTGATCCGCTGCTCGCCGCGGTCGAGCGTGTCGCCCCGTTTGGCGGTGGGTCACGCGTCGTCATCAGCGGTTCCGCGCGGTCGGGCAAGACGCTCCTGCTTGGCAAGCTCGCAGCGGTGCTCTCGGCACTCGACGGGTACGAGGTCGAGCTGATCGCGCTCGGCGTCCGCCCGGAGGAGCTCACCGAGTATCGGGCGCTTCCGTACTTCAGTGGCAGCGGCAGCACGTTCGCGGCGGCGCGCGACGCTCAGGATGCCGCGGTCGAGCAGGCGGTTGAGCGGGGACGGCGCGTCGCCGTTCGCGGCGGCCGGGCAGTGCTCTTGATCGACACGCTTGACGGGCTGAGCGACTCCGCGGCACGGCGCACGCTCGCCTCGGCACGCAACCTGCGAGACGCTGGCTCGCTGACCGTGATCGCTACGGCGCGTGAGCCGATCGGCGGCGAGACGACGTCGATCGCGTTGGTCGCGGGCAAGGGGCTCGACGAAGCCTCGAGTGGCACGCTGCATGACGAGCTGCTTGTCGAGGCCAAGCCCAAGCGCGCCCCGGCGAAGCCGCGCGCACCACGCAAGCCGCGCGCGAGCGCAAAGCTGGATCAGGCTGACAAGGATTCAGCCGCGTGAGCGGCCGCAGCTAAGGGCGGTAGGCGACCTTGTCCCAGGACGGCTCGCAGGTGAGCTCGATCGGCTCGCCGCCGCGTTCCGGCTGCACGTAGGAGAAGCTGTTGGTGGTCTCGTCGAAGGCGACGTCAAGCTCGCCCTCACGCACGCGCTGGTCGAGCCATGCACCGCGGAAGACGAGCCGCCGGAGCCAGTGAACCAGCGACTGCTCGGCAGGCCCGATCAACTCGAACCAGCAGTCACGCACGTGCTCACCGAGCGCTGATGCGGGATCCTGGATCTCGCCGTTGACGGCCAGGTTCACCAGATCCTCCAGCTCACCACCATCGAGACGCTCCGAGACGAACCCGAGACGTAGCGCCGCCTGCTCGCAGCGCTCGCCGAAGTCGTCCTCGTTGAACGTAAAACGCAACTCTCCGTACTCGAGGACAAAGTCCTCGCCGGAGTTGTAGTTTCCTCGACGCGCTGTATCCATGATCCGCGAGCCCCGCAGGCCCGTCGGGATCATATGTCGCTTTCCTGCATCGGCACTTGGTGTGCACGCTTTTTTTCAGCGTGCGACTGGCCGCGGATCAGCTGCCGCTGATCACGATCCTGACGTGTCGCTCGCCGCTTGTCGTGCCGCTGCCCAGTGCGATAGTGCCGAGGCGCTCGGCGTAGGGGAGGGCGCTCGCGGTGGATGCACTGCTCGCCACGCCGAGGCTCTTGAGCAGCGCGACGATGGCCGGAAGGTCGACGATGAGATCGGGCTGGATCCCGCTGCCGAGGAGCGATGTCGCGGTGCTATAGCTCGAGCTGGCGCTCAGGCGTCCGCTGCTCGCAAGCGCATCGTTCAGCGATGTGGTTCCGAGCGCGATGACGATCCGGCCGCCGCCGGCTGCCACGTCAAAGGTGTATGGCAGGCTGGGCTCGCGGATCGTGAAGCCGGCCTGGATGTTCGTCTGGCTGAGCGAGCCGACCGAGAAAGCGTGGTCAGACGTCGCGATCAGCGTGGCAAGCCGCCCGAACTGCTTGACGATCACTGGCGCCTGGCTCGGGTCCTTCACGCCGAGCACGGCGCCAGCCTCTAGCGTGCTGAGGTTCGATCCCTTCGCGAAGAACCCGGCTGTGGTGATCGATCGCAGGTCGCCCTCGACGTTGACTCCGGTGACCTGCTGGATCTCTGCAAGCGAGGATGTGAAGCTGCCGAGCTCGCCTGAAGCGCCTGAGCTGCCGAGCTGGCCGAGCTCTGAGAACAGCTTGCCGACGGAGGGACCGACACCCGTGACGCCGAGCGCGAGCCACGAGCCGCTGGGCAGCGTCCCGATCGGATTGGTCTCGCCGCTCGAGCTTGAAGTGTCGACACCGCTTTCGGCGAAGTCGATTGCGGCGCCATTCGAATCGAATCGGGCCGAGCCCGACAGGATCGCCTTCGCGTATTGCGCGCGGAGCTGTTGGAGGATTCCCTCGGCGGTCGAGCTCGCGGCGCCCGTTGTCGGGATCAGCGCGTCGATCAGACGCAGTAGCGGCACGTAGGCGACGCCGTCGGCGCCGGTCAGCTCGGCGTTGACCGCCTGCTTGTAGCCGCTGCTGGCAGCGAGCGAAGCCGCGCCCTTGTCGGTGTCGACGATTGCATCGAACGCCGCGGGATCGTTCGCGACGACGACGTAGTCGCCGACGACGCCGACGTCCTCATTAGACGTGAGGTCCTTGGTGTAGCTCACGCCGCGGTAGCTGGCCTGCGCGAGCGTGTCGCGGGTCCCGTCGCTGCTGGTGAAGAGGCCCGGGTTGGTGGTTGCCGTCTTCGCCTTTGCGCTGTCGGTCTGGTCAACGACGATGGCGAAATCAGCGTGTGCCGTCGTCGTGCCGGCCAGCACGGCAATGGCTGCCTGCTGCCCGAGCCAGGGCTTGACGTCCGTCTCGTAGCTGGCCCCGCTCATGATCGACTTGTCGATCAGCGCGTCGAGCTTCGGGCCTGGATCAGTGATTCCGAGCAGGCGCTTGGACGCGGCGTCGATCCCCTTGGCCAGCGAACCGCTCGGGCGCACATCCGCTTGCACATAGCCCAGCGCTGACGCAGGCACCGCGCTTGCCGGATCAGCGCCCTGCGAGCTCGAGTTGGAGGACGGAGACGACGAGCCACCACAAGCAGCGATTGCCGCTGCGAGGACGGCGCACGCGAGGAGAAGGCTGGCACGGCGCGCCGCCGGAGTGCGAGACGCACTTGTCTGGCGCCGCTTCGATACCTCGTGCATCACTCGTCCCCCCCGTCAGAGTTCATCGTGCGCCGGAGATTAGAGCGCCGCAGGGGAAGACGCACGCCAGCCGCGCCTGGTTGGCGGATCAAGTGGCCGTTAGTGGGGCAGTAGGCAATTCAAGTGTTGACAAGTGGGAAGAAATGGGGCATGCTCGCGCCAGCGAACCTGGCTGGAGGGGTTCCTCCCGCCCCTTCCAGCCCGGTTCGACTTCTTCGAACGTGGGCAGCGCGCGTGGCATTTCGCGGATCATTCGAATTCACACTCGATGCAAAGAACCGGCTCACGATCCCGGTCAAGTTCCGCGGTCCTTTCTCTGACGGCGTGACGCTAGCCCGGATGCGCGATGTCAGCGACTGCATCTCGATCTGGTGCACCCCGGTATTCGACGCCTACGTCGCGAGCCTGCTCGAGAGTTGTCATCCGCTGTCCGAGGAGCGCGAGGCGCTGGCCCGCTTCTACGGCGCGAACGCGCACGACGGCGAGCTCGACGCAGCCGGGCGGGTGATCGTCCCGGCGCGGATGCTAGGGCAGGCCGGTATCGAGAAAGACGTCGTCGTCAACGGCGTCACCAACCGCCTCGAGGTGTGGGCGCGCGACACCTGGAACCGGGTCAACGAAGAGCTCACCGCGGCAGTCAAAGAGATCAGGCCGGCACTTGGCAACACTGCTTGACATGACGATCACACACGTGCCCGTGCTCGCCGGCGAGCTGATCGATGCTCTCGATCCGCGGCCGGGCGAGATCGCGGTCGACTGCACCGCCGGCGGTGGCGGTCACGCGCGACTCGTCGCCGACCGCCTCGGGCCGGCGGGGACGCTGATCGGGATCGACCGCGACCAGACCGCCGCGGGGCGCTTCGCCGAGCTGGCGAGCGAGGTGAGCCCGACGACTCGGTTCATCGCAGCGAGCTTCGTTGACGGCCTGCGCTTGCTGCGAGACGAGGGCATCGAGGCCGACATCGTCTACTTCGACCTCGGCGCCTCTTCGATGCAGATCGACGCCTGGGAGCGCGGCTTCTCCTACGCCTACGACGCACCGCTCGACATGCGGATGAATGTTGACCAGACGCTGTCGGCGGTCACGGTCGTGAACGACTGGGAGGAGCGCCGCCTCGCGCAGATCTTCCGCGACTACGGCGAGGAGCGCTACGCCCGCCAGATCGCGCGAGCGATCGCGAAGGTCCGCGCCACGAGTCGGATCGACTCGACGCTGGAGCTTGTCGAGGTCATCACCGGTGCGATTCCCACGCCAGCCCGCTTTGCCGCCGGCCACCCGGCCAAGCGCGTGTTTCAGGCGATCAGGATCGCCGTCAACGACGAGCTCGGTCAGCTGGACGCCGCGCTGCCGCTGGCCTGGGAGCTGCTGGCACCGGGTGGGCGCCTCGCGGCGATCTCCTTCCACTCGCTAGAGGATCGCCGCGTCAAGCAGTTCCTGGCTGCACGGGCGCGTGGCTGCACCTGCCCGCCCGACCTACCGGTCTGCGTATGCGGTCATACGCCCGAGGCCGAGCTGCCGCGCCGCCGGGGAAGGTCGCGCGGCGGCGCCGAGCTGCAGACGAACCCGCGTGCCGCAAGCGCACGGATGCGCAGCTAGCGCGCCAGGCGGCGTCATGCGTCGGTCTCGAGCTTGCG
>DATAJI010000369.1:0-1578 GCA_036262195.1 Solirubrobacteraceae bacterium | reverse complement strand
ATAAACACTGATCGTACGTTCCCGCCGCAGAACTCGTCCGCTCGCTACATTTACCGCTCCCAGGGCGATTAGCTCAGCTGGGAGAGCGCCGCCTCGACAAGGCGGAGGTCACTGGTTCGAGCCCAGTATCGCCCATTTCTCACAGACCTAAACGTTCCAACTCAAACCCGTTGGATGGCACGTGCGATGTCAGAAGCTACGACCCGGCTCTGCTTTCCCTCGGCAAAGCAACAGCGCTGAGACGCTCATTCGGGAGTCGTGCTGTTCGTCTAACTCAGGAGCGGGGGGAGCGTTCAGCGACGCTCGTTCCTTCACGCAGAAGCGCCCACGATGAGTCCAAGGCGGCGCACATCAGTTGCCGCTTATGCTGGGCCCCGTGAAGCAGCCAGATTCACTCGCGCCCATTTCAGCGCGCGTGGCCAGGCCGCGCGATCTGGACGCGGTGATCGACATCTTGTCGGTAGCGTTTGCCCACGATCCGCTCTGGACCTGGGCGTTTCCCGACGGTAACCATCGGACGGTGTGGTGGCGCCTTTGTATCCGCAGCGCGATGCGCTACCCGTCGACTTGGATCACCGACGAGGGGTCGGCAGCATCGGTGTGGATCCCGCCGGATGGCTGTGAGATGACGCCTGAAGAGGAAGCGGGCATCCCGCGCCTGATCGAGACGCTGTGTGGAGATCGCTCATCGGTCGTGATGGACCTGCTCGGACGGTTCGAGCATGCGCATCCGCGGGAGCGTCCTCACTACTACCTGAGCATGTTGGGAATCCGGCCCGAGCGGCGCGGTCAAGGACTGGGCATAGCCCTGTTGGCGGACAATCTCGCCCGGGTCGATGAGGCGGGCATGCCGGCCTATCTTGAATCGAGCAATCCGGCCAACAACGCGCGCTATGCGCGCTTGGGATTCCACCAGGTGGGCGAGTTCACGACTCCTGATCGCCAGCACACGGTTGCAACGATGTGGCGCGAGCCGGTCCCCGCCGCGGAATAGTCGGCCCGTATCCCGCGGATCCTACGCCCGCATCGGATCGGCCGAAGCGCTACTGCGACGGTCCGGATATTCCCACGGACTCCCAGAGTGTTGAGTTGGACGACGACCATGCGCTCGGGCTGAAGGCGACTCGACGCTCGCTCGTGCGGACGATGCAGGAGCGCTCGCGTCAGCGGCCGTCTGACCTGCAGGTCGCGTCCACAGGGAGCGTCTGAAGCGAGCCTCGGCAGACGCTCGCTGGTTACGCAGAGCGGCGGAACGCCCGAACTGGGCCGCTTGTCGGCAGCTGCCCGGGGACACACCATGCTCGTGCAGACGCTCCCTCGTCGCGCTGAGCAGCTGCGCGGGCGGGCGCGTGCCGCGTTGTCGCTCGCGTCTGAGAGCGATCGCCAGCGAGGCTCGCACTCGTGTCGGGGCGACTATGGTCTTCGCTGTGAAGAAGTTGGCGCCCATCATTTCGGCGGCGGTTCTTCTCGCGGGATGCGGAGGGGCAACGAGAACGACGCCTACCCAGTCTTTTCGAGTCGGTGCCACGGGCAGCGCCGGCGCCTCAAAGTTCTACATGCCTGTGTCCGTCGCGCCGA
>DATAJI010000368.1:0-9484 GCA_036262195.1 Solirubrobacteraceae bacterium | reverse complement strand
GTATCGGTGCGGGTTCACCCGGCATTCCTCTACGCCGCGCACCCGCTCGCCTCGGTCGGCGGATCCTTCAACGCGGTCACCGTTGAGGCCGAGGCGATCACCGAGATCACGATGTCCGGACCGGGAGCCGGTGGACCGCAGACGGCCAGCGCGGTACTCGGCGACGTGATCGCCGCGGTCGCGCCGGGACGACCGAACGGCGCCGCGCCGATGACGAAGCCGGTGCCCGTACCGATCGTCGAGGATGTCGTCTCCGCTTTCTACCTCCACATGGAGGTAGCCGACCGGCCCGGCGTGCTCGCGCAGATCGCGCAGCGCCTGGGTGAGCAGGGCGCGTCGATCAAGTCGGTCGTCCAGCGCGGTCTCGGTGATAACGCCCAGTTGGTGATGGTGATCCATCCGCTGCTCGATTCACGGCTGCGTGTCGCGACGGCGCAGATCGCCGAGCTTGATGCCGTCAACGGGCGGCCGCGGGCGATCCGCGTGATCGACGAGGAGTTCGAATGAGTGTCCCGGCGCCGACGCGTTCGGTGAGCCTGATCGAGCGCTTCCGCGACCGGCTGCCGTTCGCGGCCGGCGACCCGATCGTGACGCTGGGTGAGGGGTCGACGCCGTTGGTGCTTGCCGAGCGCCTCTCCGAGCGCGTCGGCGCCGAGGTTCACCTGAAGCTCGAGGGGCTCAACCCAACGGGCTCCTTCAAGGATCGCGGAATGACGTGTGCCGTCTCGGCGGCACTGCGCGAGGGGGCGCAAGCAGTGATCTGCGCGTCGACCGGCAACACCGCGGCGAGCGCGGCCGCCTACGCCGCGAAGGCGGGCCTGCGCGGCGTGGTGATCATCCCCGACGGCAAGATAGCCACCGGCAAGCTGGCCCAGGCGCTGATGCACGGCGCCCGCGTCATCGCCCTGCGTGGCAACTTCGACCAGGCGCTCGACCTGGTCCGCCAGCTCGCCGAGCGCCACCCGATCGCGCTTGTCAACTCGGTCAACGACTTCCGCTTGGAGGGTCAGAAGACAGCCGCATTCGAGCTGCTCGCCGACCTTGACGGACAGCTCGATGCGCTCTGTATCCCCGTCGGCAACGCCGGCAACATCACCGCGTACTGGAAGGGCTTCGTGGAGGCCGGTAGTGCGCCGCGCATGTTCGGCTTCCAGGCCGCTGGCGCGGCGCCGATCGTGAATGGTGCGCCGGTCGCTGAGCCCGAGACCGTCGCTAGCGCCATCCGGATCGGCAACCCGGCGCGTTGGGAGGAGGCGATCGACGCGATGCGCGCCTCGCACGGCGCGATCCGCGCCGTCAGCGACGATGAGATCCTCGCTGCCTACCGGCTGCTGGCTGCGACCGAAGGCGTGTTCTGCGAGCCGGCCTCGGCGGCATCGGTCGCCGGCTTGATCAAGTATGGCGCCGACGGCGCCGAGCGCGTGGTCTGTGTCCTCACCGGCCACGGCCTCAAGGATCCCGACGCCGCGCTCGAGCAGGCCGGCGCGGTCCTGCCGTGCGAGCCCCAGCTACGCGCGATCGAGCGCGCGGTGCTCGGATAGGTGCCCGTGGCAGGCCGTAGCGTCAGTGTTCGCGTGCCCGCCTCCTCGGCGAACCTCGGTCCGGGGTTCGACGCCTTCGCCGCCGCGCTGTCGCCGGCGCTCGAGCTGCGCGTCAGCGACGCGGCGGAGTTCGCGCTCGAGAGCAACCTGCCGCTGCCACTGGACCGGACGAACCTCGTCGTGCGGGCGTTCGAGCGCCTGCTCCCGGCCGACCGCCTGAGCTTCGAGATCAGCTCGCAGATACCGCTGAGCGGCGGCCTCGGTTCGAGCGCCGCGGCGATCGTCGCGGGCCTGGTGGCGGCGAGGACGATCGAGTCTTTGGACGTTGACGTTCTCGCGTTGGCGAGCGAGCTCGACGGCCACCCGGACAATGTCGCCGCCGCGCTGCTGGGCGGGGTCGTCATATGCGCCGACGGGGAGGCGCACCGGATCGACGCTCCCAGCGGGCTCGCTGCGTTGCTTGTCGTGCCCGACGCGGGCGTTGTCACCGCCCGCGCCCGCGCCGCCCTGCCGGAAGCCGTGCCCCTGGCCGATGCGGTCTACAACACGGCCCACGGCGCGCTGCTGATGCTCGGGCTCGCGAGCGGCGACTTCGAGCTGATCGCGCGCGGCCTGCGCGACCGCTTGCACCAGCCATACCGCGCCTCCCTCTACCCGCGCTCGGCTGACCTGGCTGCTCGCGCCGGCGCGCTGGGCGCTCTCGGCGCGACGATCTCCGGTGCCGGGCCCAGCGTGCTCTTCTGGGTCGAGGACGGCAGGGCCGAAGCACTCGGCGCCGCGCTCGAGTCCGAAGCCGCCGGCTGGGCGAGCGTCATCCCGGCCGCCTTCGAGGCTGCCGGCGCGCGAGTGCTCTAGATGGTCTAGGCGCTTGCCGAAGGGGCCACGGCGGCAGCCGCAGCCTCCTGAGGCTCGAGCCCCGCAGCCTCCTGAGGCTCGAGCCGCGCGAAGTGCAGGCGGTAGCGCCCGACGAGGATCTCGTCACCGTGCGCGAGCGTGCTCCACTCGACGCGCTGGCCGTTGACGAACACCCCGTTGAGACTCCGATCGTCGAGCAACCGCACGCCGTCCGGTGCTCTGACGAGCAGCGCGTGGCGTCGCGAAACCGTCGGATCGTCGAAGCGCACGTCGGCCGCGAGGCTGCGGCCGATCCGCGTCCACTCGCGCGTCAGCGGCACCACGACGACCTCCTCGCCGTCCTGGTAGCAGAGATACTCGCCTGGCTCGACGAGCAGCGTCGCCGGATCGGCCAGCCACGGCGGCACCGCGCGCAGCGAGGCGACGACGTTCTGCTCCGTTGACTGCGGCGGAAGCTCGAGCGGGGAGAGCGCCTCCGAGCCGCAGTTGTCGCAGCGCTTCGGGGCACTTGAATCGGCGAGCGTGACCAGTGCCTGGCACTGCTCACAGCGGAACGGACCGGTGTCGCTGATGGCCCCCGCGCGCTCGTCGTCCATCTGACTGCCTCCTGGTGGCGAGCGAACATTATAGAGGGCGGGCTGAGGCGATGTCATCGCGCGAGAAGGATTCGATCGCGCGGCGGCGAAACGGTCGCCATGCATTTCGACCCGATCGCCAAGGTAAGCGTGGAGCATCCCGGCGGAGCGAGCGAAGCGCCGCCGAGTCGCACAGCTGCCGAGGATCTACTCGCGGAGGAGCTCGCGCGCTGCTGTGACTGCGGCCGCACGCCGCTGATCGGCGAGCACGTTCACCTATACGAGTCAGCCGACCTCGTTTGCGAGCTCTGCCGCATGCTGCGCAGCGACGCGCCGGTGTTGAGCGCTCAGGTGACGCATCGTCTCGGATCGTCCGACCGCAGCGATCCGGCCGTCGTAGTGCGCGTCAGCCGGCTCTGACACTGGTCTGGCGGTGCTCGCGCCACAGAGCGCCCGCGGCGTCGGCGCAGGCATGTCGAGGCGCCGGGTGATCGCCTCACCCACTCCGCTGAGCTGATCGATGGCGCCCGGCGCAGCCGGCCGCCCGCAGCTTGCGTAGACTGCGCGCTCGCAGTGGATCCAGTGAGCGTCTCGATCATCGTCGGTCGCCCTCGCGAAGAGGTCTTCGACTACCTGCGTGACATTGCAAATCACGCCGAGTTCACAGACCACTACCTCGAGGATTGGCACCTGACGCGCGAGAACACGGTCGGCCGCGGCGCCGGCGCGCGGTTTCGCGTCAAGGCCCCGCTCCAGCGCTTCAGCTGGATGGGCGTGAGCTTCATCGAGGTTGAGGCGCCGCGCCGGATCGTCGAGGCCGGACGCAGCGGCAAGTTCAACCGCATCCGCTCGATGACGATCTACACGCTCGAGCCCCACGCCGGGGGCACTACTCATGTCGAGCTGAGCATCGAGACCGACCCGGTGACGATCAGCGACAAGCTCGCGGAGGCGCTCGGCGCCCGCCGCTGGATTCGTCGCCAGAACAAGCGCGCGCTCAAGCGCCTGCGCAGGATCCTCGAGGAAGGCGCGGGTCGCGGTGCCCGTGCAACGATCGCCGGTGGCTGACACTAGACTGCCGGCCTGGATGAAGCGCTATCGGCGAATTGTGGTTGCGGCCGGCGCGGGGGCCTGCGCGCTCGCGCTCACCGCCTGCGGCTCGAGCGGCAACCTGACCTACGCCGACAATCTCGGTCCCGGGTACGTCAAGGTAGGGCAGCTCTACTACCAGGTCCAGGTCTCCCGCGAGCTCAATCCGTTCGGCGATGAGGACAGCTCCTACCTGCAGGGCCTGACCAAGCAGGAACTCGTGCTGCCGGCGGCCGACATGTGGTTCGGCGTGTTCCTCCAGGCCTATAACACGACTGGCAGCCCACAGAGGCCCGCCAGCGACTACTACATCACTGACACGCTCGGATCGCGTTTCCGGCCGCTCAAGAATCCAGATCCCAACGCCTTCAGCTTCACGCCGGCAAACATCGCGCCGAAGGGCCAGCTTCCCGCTGTCACGAGCCTCGCCTACTCGGGCTGGACCCAGGGCGAGGTGATGCTGTTCAAGTTCCCTTACGCCGTGTACGGCAACCGCCCATTGATCCTCCACATCGTCAACCCGGCGAATCCAAGCCAGCAGTCGCGGATCGAGCTCGACACCTAGCGCCCAGCAGCTAGTAGCCGAGCGCCAGTGCCTCGGCGATCAGCTCGCGCGCGACCGGCGCGGCGCTCGTCCCGCCCGCTCCGTCGTGGTCCAGCAGAACGGCGACCGCGATCTTCGGGTGATAGGCCGGCGCGAAGGACACGAACCAGGCGTCCGTGTTGTACGGGTTGTTCGGGATATCGGCGCAGGGCCCGGTCGCGCCGCTCGGCGTGGCATCCGTCTCGACGCCGGTGACGCCGCTAGCGCCGGTGCTTCCGCCTGGGCAGCTCGGAACCGTGATCTGCGCGGTTCCGGTCTTGCCGGCGACGATGACGCCGGGGAGCTGCGCCGCGACGCCCGTGCCGTCGCTGTAGCGAACCACGGCGATCATCATCTTGCGGAGCGTTAGCGCCACCCAGGCCGGGATGACGCGGGGGAATCGCGGGTCGTCGACGAGCCGGAACGTCGGCACCGGCTCGAGCCCACCCAGGGCAACGGTGGCGGCGATCCGCAGCATCTGTAGCGGCGAGGCGAGATCCTGGTATTGGCCGATTGCGGAGGAGCCGAGCTCGACCGGGTAGGTGATGTCGCTCGCCTGCGGGATCGTGCTCTCTGCGGCAATCGCGATCGGCGAGGGCGAGTTGAAGCCGTAGCGCTCCGCGGTCGCGACCAGGCGCTGTGCGCCCAGCTTGACGCCGAGTGGTGCGTACACCGAGTTGCACGACACGGCGAATGCGTTGATCAGCGTGCCGCCGCAGTACTCGCGGTCGCTGTTGTGGAGCTTGTAGCCGTCGATCAGCGCATAGGTGCCGTAAGGAAAGCTCGACGAGAGCGTCGCTATCCGCGACTCGAGCACACCCGTTGCGGTCACGATCTTGAAAGTCGATCCGGGAGGCTGCGTCTGCGACAGCGGCGAGCCTGCGAGCGCGAGCAGCTCACCGTTCTTCGGCACCATGAGCACGATCCCACCGGTCGTGCCGGTTGCTGCGAGCGCGGAGCTGGCGTCGTCCTGGAGCTCGGGATCGATCGATGTCTTGACATCCTCGCCCGCCACCGGCCGCTTGCGCGCGATCAGCCGCGGGCCCGCGAAGAGCAGGCCGCCTGGGCTCCCGGCGAGCTGGCCCTGAAACAGGTACTCGAGGCCGTCGAGGCCTGTTTCGGTGTCGGCCGGGAAGCCGTCCGCCTCGAGCCGCTCGAGCTGGCTTCCGCTTGCCAACCCGACCGCGCCGATGATGTCGCGCATCGAGCTGAACTGCGCGAGCGGCAGGCCGTCGCGGGCCAGCAGCTCCCCACGCGACGGAGCGATCGTTGAGCGGTGGATCGTCTCGCCCGGGTAGAGACCGGGGAAGGCGAGATTCTGGTGCCAGATGATCCGCGTGTCGCCGCCGCTCCCGGTCAGCGGGAGCGTGAACTGCTGGCGCAGGGTGCCAAACACTCGCGTCCGGATCCGCAGCGAGACCACCTCCGATCCGCCCACGAGGCGGACGTCGGGGAGCACCCGTGCACCCGTCACTGTGGCCGTGGCGTAGGCCTGCGAGTAGTCGCTGGCGAACCGCGAGTACGGCACCGTCGCGCGCGCCTGCGCGCCCACGTCGGCGTAGAGGGCTGGCCAGTCATGGCGGGCCCACGCGCTCGCGAAGCTCTCCGCCAGCGCCTTGCCTGGCGCGGTGCCGCGTCCGAGTGTCTCAACGACGATGACCGCTGCGGCGGCCACCGCGACCAACGCCGCGAGCCGCGCCAGCCCGTGCAGTCGAGGCCGCCGGCGCCCATCGACGTGCTCGCCCGCAGCTGGCGGGCTCATGATGCTCCTGGCTGCCCCATCGGATCACTTCGCATCGTCGTCCCTGCCGTCTTGGCGCGGGGCACGCTAATACCTCTTTGCGGACGATGACGCGGTTGAGCAGCCGGCCGCGTCGGCCATCTCGAGGGGTAGTCTCGCCCGACGATGACGGCGCTCGACTGGCTGATCGCGCTGGCCGCCGCGCTGTTCGCCGTCTCAGGCTACCTGCGCGGCCTGATCGTCGCGGCGCTGTCGCTGGTCGGATTCCTAGCCGGGGCGGCTGCCGGCACCCGGATCGCCGCTGCTTTGCTGTCGGGCGGCTCGAGCTCACCGTACGCGGCGGCGTTCGGCCTGGTCGGAGCGCTGGTGGCGGGTGGCGTCGTCGCGCGGGCGTTTGAGGGGATCGGTCTGCGGCTGCGGCGCGCGTTGCCGGGACGGGCTTTGCGGCTGCTCGACGGGGTCGGCGGTGCGGTCTTCAGCGCGGCAATCGCCCTCGGTATCGCCTGGGTCGTCGGCGCGGCGCTGCTTACATTCCCGGGTACGGGCGGTCTCCGTGCCACGATCGCGGAATCGCTGATCATCCGACGCTTGAACGCGATCCTGCCACCGTCAGGCGCCCTGCTGGACGTGATCGAGCGGATTGAGCCGCTGCCGACGATCAACGGGCCGACGGCTGCGGTCGCGCCGCCACGCCGCGGGATCCTCGCCAGCGGTGGCGTGCGACGCGCTGAGCGCAGCGTCGTCCGCGTGCTGGGCACGGCCTGCGGGCTCGACATCGAAGGCTCCGGCTGGGTGATCGCGCCCGATGAGGTGCTGACGAACGCGCACGTCGTCGCCGGCGAGACCGATACGACGGTCGAGGCCGGCGGGCGCTTCCCCGCGCTCGTAGCGAGCGCGATCCTCTTCGATCCCCGCAACGACCTCGCGGTCCTCCGCGTCCCGGGGCTCGGCCTGCCCGCCCTCGCGCTGGCGAGCGAACCGGCGCCCGCCACCGGTGCCGCGATCCTTGGTTATCCCGATGACGGACCTTTCGTGGCCGAGGCGGCGCGGATCGGCGTCACGCAGGCGGTGCAAAGCCAGGACGCCTACGGGCACGGCCCTGTGGAGCGTGAGTTGACTCCGGTGCGGGGTCTGATCCGGCCGGGCAATTCGGGAGGCCCGGCGATCGACGCGGCCGGTCAGGTGGTGACGACTGTCTTCGCGGCGACCACGACGCCGGGCCCGCCGGGCGGCTACGGCGTCGCCAACGCCGCCGTGCGCAGCGATCTCCGCCACTTGTCCGCGAGCGTCTCGACTGAGCGCTGCACCAGCTAGCGCTTCTCCGCCCGCTACCCTCCCCGTCGATGGCCGAACAGTCCAAGATCCTCGTGATCGCCGAGAAGCCTTCCGTCGGGCGTGACCTGGCACGAGTGCTTCCCGGCCCGTTCGCCAAGCACGAGGGCTACCTGGAGGGTCGCGAGCACATCATCACCTGGGCCGTCGGCCACCTCGTCCAGCTCGCCGAGCCCGACGAGTACGACCCCAAGTTCAAGCGCTGGCGGATGGCCGACCTGCCGATCGTGCCCGAGCAGTTCCGCCTCGTGGTGCGCGACGAACGCTCAAAGAAGCAGATGTCCGTGGTGACCCAGCTACTCCACCGCGACGAGGTGAGCGAGGTCATAAACGCCTGCGATGCCGGGCGCGAGGGGGAGCTGATCTTCGCCTACCTCTACGAGAAGGCCGGATCGACGCTCCCGGTGCGCCGCCTCTGGCTCTCCTCGATGACGATGCAGGCGATGCGCGACGCGTTCTCGTCTCTGCGCCCGAGCGAGGAGTTGGCGTCGCTCGAGCAGGCCGCGCGCTCGCGCTCGGAGGCTGACTGGATCGTCGGCATGAACGCGACGCGCGCCGCGACGATCCGGCTGCGCTCCTCGTTCGACGGCGCCGTCTCGCTCGGTCGTGTCCAGACCCCGACGCTCGCGATCATCGCCCGGCGCGAAGAGGAGATCCGCGCTTTCAAGCCGGAGCCCTACTGGTTGGTCGACGCCCGTTTCGAGCCCTCGGCCGACACCGAGCGCCGCTACGACGGCCGCTTCCATGCTGGCTCGAAGCCGCGCATCGCGACCGAGGCCGAGGCCAGCGCGATCGTCGTGGCCTGCCAGGCAGCGGGCGGCGAGATAACGAAAGTCGAGCGGCGCGAGCAGACCGAGAAGCCGCCGATGCTCTACGACCTGACGACGCTCCAGCGCGAGGCCAACACGCGCTTCGGCTTCTCCGCCCGCCGCACGCTCGGCGCTGCCCAGCGACTCTACGAGGAGCACAAGGCGCTCACCTATCCCAGAACGAACTCGCGCTACCTGACGAGTGACATGGCGGGCGAGATCGTTCCGATCGCCGAGCTACTGGCGTCACGCGCGGAGTACCGCGTCGCGGCCGAATACGTGACATCGCTTGATGTGTTGCCGCTCGGGCGTGTCATCGACGACAGCAAGGTCACAGACCACCACGCGATCATTCCGACGCGCGAGGAGCACCCGGTCGAGAAGATGGACGACGACGACCGCCGCGTCTACGACCTCGTCGTGCGCCGCTTCCTCGCAGCCTTCCACCCCGAGGCGCTGCTCGAGAATACGCGCGTCGAGACGACGATCGCCGGACGCGTCTTCCGCACGCGCGGCAAGGTCCTGCTCGTCCCCGGCTGGCGCGGCGTCTATCTCACTGACGACGGTGAGCCCCAGCAGGGCGAAGGACCGCCCGACGAAGACGACACGCGCGAGCAGCAGCTCCCGAGCCTCGAGCAGGGTGAGCCCTCGCAGGTGCTCGAGATCGAGTCGCTCGCCAAGGAGACCAAGCCGCCACGGCGCTACAGCGACGCCTCGCTGCTTGGCGCGATGGAGACGGCCGGCAAGCTCGTCGACGACGAGGAGCTGCGCGAGGCGATGAAGGACTCGGGAATCGGCACGCCGGCGACCCGCGCGGCGATCATCGAGCGCCTGATCGATGTCGGCTACGTCGAGCGCGACGGCCGCGCGCTCGTGGCGACCGAGAAGGGGCTCAACGTGATCCGGCTGCTCGGCGCGCACGCGCTCACCTCCCCCGACCTGACCGGCGCATGGGAGCA
>DATAJI010000367.1:0-14214 GCA_036262195.1 Solirubrobacteraceae bacterium | reverse complement strand
GTGACCGTCGGCAGCGTGCTGGCCGAGATCGCATCCAACGCCGGATCGGCCGCCGCGCCTCCGGCGCCGACCGGACAGCGTGAAGCGAACGGCGCCGGCGTCAGCGTCGACATCGTCACCCCGAGCGCCGGCGAGTCCGTCACCGAGGGGACCGTGCTCGGGTGGACCGTGAACGTCGGCGACATCGTGAAGGAAGGCGACACCGTCGTCGAGATCTCCACCGACAAGGTCGACGTCGAGCTCCCGGCGCCAGCGAGCGGAGCGATCAGCGAGCTGCTCGTGGCCGAGGGCGACACGGTGACCGTCGGGCAGGTCATTGGACGGATGCTGGCCGGCGGCGCGTCGGCTCCGGCGAGCGCTCAGAAGGGGGCCGCCATCGTCTCGCCTGCCCCAGCTGAAAAGGAGGCTGAGACGCGAGGCGTGGGCGCCGCCGCGGTACCCACAGGCAACGGCGCCCACGCGTCGCCGGTGGCTCGGCGCGCGGCTGGTGCTTTGGCAGTTGATCTGGGCGCGGTTGAGGGGTCCGGTCCCGGCGGACGGATCCTCAAAGCGGACGTTCTCGACGCTGCCGCTCGGCCTGGCGCTACGTCGGCCGCCGCGGGGCAGACCGCCACGCTGATCAAAGGCGGCGCGGCGATGCTCGCTCGCTACATGGACGAGAGCCGCTCGATCCCGACGGCGACGAGCTTCCGCACGATCACTGCCGGCACGCTCGATGCGCGCCGCCGCCAGCTCAAGGAAGCTGGGTTCCGCGTCTCCTACACGCATCTGATCGCCTACGCCGTCGCACGCGCCGCGAGCGAGCTGCCGGTGATGACAGACCATTTCAGCGAGATCGACGGCAAGCCGCATCGCGTCAATGACGGCGCCGTCAACCTCGGGCTGGCGGTCGACGTCGAGAAGAAGGACGGCTCACACGCGTTGATGGTGCCGGTACTGCGCGATGCCGGCCGCCAGGCGTTCGATGCGTTCCTTCGCGCGTACGACGCGCTCGTCGAGAAAGCCCGAACCAACGATCTTGGCGCGGATGACCTCGTCGGCGCCAACATCACGCTGACTAACCCGGGCGGACTCGGGACGGTTGCCTCCGTGCCGCGTTTGATGACCGGCCAGGGAACGATCGTCGCGACCGGCTCGATCGCCTACCCCGTCGGACTAGGCGACGTCGCGGAGCAGATCGGCGCCGAGAAGGTCACGACGCTCACCTCGACCTACGACCACCGGATCATCCAGGGCGCCGAGTCAGGGCGCTTCCTCGCTCTGGTCGACTCGCTTCTCGCTGGCGGGCATGATTTCTACGGAGGCGTCTTTGCTGCGCTGGGCGCTGCTCTGCCGCCAATGCCGGAGCGCCCCCCCACCGTCGCGTCGCCGGTCGCCACGTCCGGCGACGCGGCCCCACCGAGCGAGGAGCTGCTCGCCGCCGTGCAGGCAGCCGACTCGCTGGTCCGCGCACATCGCACGCATGGGCACCTCGCGGCGCGACTCGATCCACTCGGCTCAGAGCCTGTCGGAGATCCTGCGCTGGATCCGGGATCGCTCGGGCTCACGGACGCGTTGATGGCGCAGATCCCAGCAAAGATCCTGAGGATCCACGTGCCCGGCAAGACGATCGCTGAAGCGCTTCCACACTTGCGAGAGACCTATTGCGGCACGATCGCCTACCAGATCGAGCACATCGGCTCGCACCGCCAGCGCGTCTGGTTGCGCGAAAAGATCGAGGGCGGCACCTTCCGCAAGCCGCTCCCGCCCGAGGAGCAGCGAGCGCTACTGCAGCGCCTTGTCGAGGTCGACGCGCTCGAGCGCTTCATGCACAGGGCCTACCTAGGTCAGCACCAGTTCTCGATCGAAGGCGTCGACATGACGGTGCCGATGCTCGACGAGATGATCCTGCTCTCAGCAGGCGGGGGCGCCGAGGAGGTCGTCATCGGCATGGCGCATCGCGGCCGACTCAACGTGCTCGCCCACAACCTCGAGCGGAGTTACGGCTCGATCTTCGCCGAGTTCGAAGGCGCCTCGACGCTCGAGGCGGTGACGACAAAGCCGCAAGGCGGCACCGGCGACGTGAAATACCACCACGGAGCGCAAGGCTCCAAGCGCCTGTTCACGGGGCAGCTGATCCGCGTCAACCTCGAGTCGAACCCCTCGCACCTCGAGTTCGTGGCTCCCGTCGTCATGGGCGCGACCCGCGCGGCTCAATCGGGACGCGACGGGGCGCGCCTGTCCCAGGACGTGCGCAGTGCCGTGCCGATCGTGATCCATGGCGACGCAGCATTCCCGGGTCAGGGGGTGGTCGCGGAAACGCTCAACTTGCAGGCACTCGACGGCTACCAAGTCGGCGGCACGCTGCACCTGATCACCAACAACCAGGTCGGCTTCACCACCGACCCCGACGATGGCCGCTCGACTCGCTGGGCCTCCGATCTCGCCAAGGGCTTCGACGTGCCGATCATCCACGTCAACGCCGACGACGTGGAGGCGTGCATCGCAGCTGTGAGGCTGGCGTTTGCTTTCCGCGCGGAGTTCGGCCATGACGTGTTGATCGACCTGATCGGCTACCGCCGCTTCGGTCACAACGAGTCCGACGAGCCGGCCTACACGCAGCCCGAGCTGTACGCGCGGATCAAGACACACATGCGGGTCAGCGATCTCTGGGCCGAGCGACTGATCGAGCGTGGTGTGATCACCCGCGAGGAGGTCGAACGCCAGCACCAGGAAGTCTGGGACGGCATGACGGCCGCTCACCAAGAGCTGCGGGCAAAGATCGACGGGGCGCGCGCGGGCGGCCTGGACGAACACACGACCGGCGAGTACCAGCTCGATCGCACGCGGTCACCCGAGGTCAGCACAGCCGTCCCAGCGGATGTGCTCGCCAAGCTCAACGAGGAGCTGTTGCGCGTCGGCGAAGGCTTCACGGTGCATCCAAAGCTTGTTCGCCAGCTCGAGCGCCGCCGCGAGGCGCTCGCCGAAGGGACCGGCATCGACTGGGCGCACGCCGAGGCGCTCGCGTTCGCATCGCTCCTGCGCGACGGCAGCCCGATCCGCCTGACCGGGCAGGACACCGAACGCGGGACGTTCAGCCAGCGTCACCTCGTGCTGCACGACGCAAAGAACGGACAGACGATCTGCCCGATCCAGAGCCTGCCGAGCGCGACGGCGCCGTTCGAGCTTCACAACAGCCCGCTGTCCGAGGTGGGCTGCCTCGGCTTCGAGTACGGCTATAGCCAGGAATCGCCAGAGACGCTCGTGCTGTGGGAGGCGCAGTTCGGCGACTTCGTCAACGCGGCGCAGGTGATCGTCGACCAGTTCATCGCCTCAGGTCTCGCCAAGTGGGGACAGACATCGCGGCTCGTGCTGCTACTGCCTCATGGCTACGAAGGATCGGGGCCCGAGCACTCCTCCGCACGCCTCGAGCGGTTCCTGCAGCTCGCGGCCGAGGGGAACCTCCGCGTCGCGAACCTGACCACGCCGGCACAGTACTTCCACCTCTTGCGACGGCAAGCGCTGGTCGTCAAGCAGCGACCGCTGATCGTGATGACGCCGAAGTCCTTGCTGCGACTGCCGCAGGCGACGAGCGCGCTGGCGGAGCTCAGCGACGGCGAGCTGCGTCGGGTACTCGCCGAGCCTGGCATCGACGAGCAGAAAGTCACGCGCCTTGTCCTGTGCACCGGCAAGATCTACTACGACCTCGTCGGTCACCCCGATAGGGCCGGCGCCGAGCAGGTTGCGGTCGGCCGCGTCGAGATGCTCTATCCGTTCCCGGAGGGCGACGTGCGTGCTCTGCTCGAGCGGTATCCGAGCCTCCGCGAGGTCGTCTGGACGCAAGAGGAGCCGCGCAACATGGGGGCGCGCGCCTACATGTCGCAGCGCCTGCGTCAGATCATGAGCGACACCGCGCTCAAGTTCGGCTACATCGGGCGGCCGGAGCGCGCGAGCCCGGGCGAGGGCTACCCGGCAGCCCACGCACAGGAGCAGAGCCGCATCGTGCGCACCGCGCTAGACGTGTCGGTTTCGGTCTCGCAGTATCCGGCCAAGCCGCCCGGCGAACGGTGACGCGGACGGCCGACGGCGGCCGCCGTCCGCGTCTGGCGTCATCGGGAGCTGCGAGCGCTCGGCAGTCCTCGCGAACCGATCAGGCGGTGAAGAGGGTCAGGTCCGGCTCGCGCGAGCCGCGCAGCTCGTCGAGTGAGACCTCGACGCAGGCGATGCCGCGTGACTCGGCGAGCACGCGCGCCTGCGGCTTGATCTGTTGTGCCGCGAGAACGCCGCGGCAGTCCGCCATCGCGGGGTCTCTGCGAATCCGCTCGAGGTAGCGCGCCAGCTGCTCGACCGCCTCGATCGTGCCGGTCCGCTTGATCTCCACGGCGACCCAACCGTCGCCCGGGTCGCGACACATCAAGTCCACCGGCCCAATGTCGGTCGGCCACTCGCGGCGGACGAGGCGGAAGCCCTCACCACAATGCGTCGGGCGAGCCGCGAGCAGCTCTTGGAGGTCACGCTCGACGCCGTCCTTCGCGAGCACGGAGTCGAGATCGGCGTCGTGTGTCAGATCGGAAAGGACTTCCTCGATCCTGATCTCGAGCCGCTCGCCGCCTTTGAGCTTGCGCACCTCGATCCGCGATGGCGGATCACCCTCGATGTCGATCGCCGTCGGCGGCGTCATCCAGTTCTGCGGCTTGTAGCCGCCGCTATCGGCGTGGACCATCACCGATCCGTCGGCCTTCAGCACCAGCAGTCGCACGGCCATCGGCAGCACCGTCGCGAGCCGGCCGCTGTAGACGACCTCGCAGCGGGCGACGATCAGGCGCACGGGCCCAGGCTAGCGGGCGGGCCTGCTGGACGACCTATTCGATGGCGGGCGTGCCTCGGCGCCGGTCCCCGGTGGTGACGAAATGCCCCGGCGAGCGGAGGAATGTGGCGCCACTATCCAGAGCATGAGCGAACAGCTAACCGATATGAGCATTGACACTGTCGACAACGACGCGCCGAGTGATCGCGCAACTGAAGGAACCGCCCCGCCCGCCGAGGCTCGGCCGGGCTGGCGCCTGATTCCTAGAAACACCCGCCCAGCGAGAAGGCAGGCCACCAACCGCGACTGTGGTTGGTATGCCGATCGCCAAGATCCGGTCTACCAGGCGGCCGTGACGACGGCGTGAGCTAAACCGCCGGGAGGACGCGCGGCTCGGTACGGAGAATCCGCTCGCGCAGATCGAGCACCTCCTGATGGGCCCCGAGCTCGAGCGCCGTCTCGCAGGCAGCGAGGCAGTCCCCGACGCGATCGGTGCGGGCGAGAGAATGGGCAAGCCTGACCCAAGCATCAATCGACTCAGGCTCGAGCCGAGTCGCCGCTTCGCAGGCCGATACCTCACCGCCAAGGTCGCCACATAGAGCGCAGGCCAGCGCGAGATCGAGCAGCCCTTCGACGCTCGGTCGTAGCGACTGCGCTCGACGCAGGGCGTCCAACGCTCCTGCCGGATCGTGCAGCCGCAGCCGTAGACGTCCGAGGCGCTCCCACTCGCCGGCATCGCCAGGGGCCCGTGCGGCGGCCCGCGCGGCGGCCTCGGCGGCGAGATCGATCGCCCCCATGTCTTCGTAGATCCGTGCCGCGTAGCGATGCGCGGCAGGTCGCTCGCCATCGACGCGCGCCCAGTCGCGCACCGCGCGGGCGGCGGCCTCGAGCTTGCCGGCCTGCCAGAAGGCGAGCGTCATCAGCCGCAACACGCCGACGTTTGTCGGGTCCGCATCGCGCGCATAGATCAACCGCTGCGCCGCGAGGGCGTATTCACCCTCGGCCATTGCGTGCGTCGCGGCGGTCATGAAGCGCTCGAGGCGATCGGCGCCGGCATCGGGCTTGGAGAAGTCGACGAAGCGCAGACTGCCGGCTGGCACGGTGCGAATGCCCTGCGCGAACTGCACGCGCGCCCATTGCTGAACCTCGTCGCCGCCGCCGCTGAAGTAGATCCCGGTGACGCTGCCGACGCCCCACTCCGGATAGGTCAGGCAGCGCGCGTAGCGGTGGACGACGGAATGGTCGGGCAGCCGGTCGCCAAACGGGTCGTGCTGGGCGCGTTCGGCCGCCGCTTTGCGCGCGCGCTGCTCGGCCTCGTAGGCGCGGCGTCCCTCCTCCTCACGAGCACGGCGAGTAGCCTGGGCAGAGGCTTTGACGGCGTTGGCGGAGATCCGGCCGCCACGCGAGCCCTCGGCGAGGATCTCGAGCTCGTCGGCGGCATCGTTGATCGCCTGCAGGTGGCGTTGGTGTTCGTGCTGGCGACCCGGAGGGGCGATGTCGGGGTGCCAGCGCTTGGCCATGCGTCGCCGCGCGAGCTGGACGTCGCGCACGCCAAACGGCGGCTCCAGCTCGAGCAACAGCATCGCCTGCTCGAGGTCGAACACACTTGCCATCTTCGATTCACGTTAGCTGAACTCCTATGCTGCCAAGGAGGTGCCAGGCGAATACATCTTTCAGACGCACAAGCTCGGCAAGGTCTACCCGCCCGACCGCAAGGTGCTGGAGGACATCTCGTTGTCGTTCTTCCGCGGCGCGAAGATCGGTGTGCTCGGCTACAACGGCGCTGGCAAGTCGAGCTTGCTGGCGATCATGGCCGGACGCGACAGCGAGTTCCGCGGCGATGCCCAGCTCGCCCCCGGGGCCAGCGTCGGGCTGCTCGAGCAGGAGCCGGGGCTCGATTCGAGCAAGAGCGTGCTCGACAACGTGCTCGAAGGCGTCGGCGGTCTGGTGGCACTCGTCGAGCGCTTCAACGAGTTAGCCGCCAACTACTCCGACGAGACGGCTGATGAGTTCGCGCGCCTGCAGGAGCAGATCGACGCCGCCGACGCGTGGAACCTGGAAGGCATGGCGGAGCACGCGATGGACGCCCTACGCTGCCCGCCCGGCGATCAGAGCGTCGAGCACCTCTCCGGAGGCGAGCGTCGGCGCGTCGCCCTATGCCGGCTGCTGCTCAGCCAGCCAGACCTGCTGCTGCTCGACGAGCCGACCAACCATCTGGACGCCGAATCGGTCGAGTGGCTCGAGCGTCACCTCGCCGAGTACAAGGGCGCCGTCGTGGCCGTCACCCACGACCGCTACTTCCTCGACAACGTCGCTGGCTGGATCCTCGAGCTCGACCGAGGTCGAGGTATCCCTTACGAGGGCAACTACAGCGGCTGGCTCGAGCAGAAACAAGCTCGCCTCGCGCAGTCCGAGAAGCAAGAACGCGCTCGTCAGCGGACGATCGCGGCCGAGCTCGAGTGGGTACGCACGAACCCGAAAGGGCGGCGGACCCGCTCGAAGGCCCGTCTCGCCCGATACGAAACGCTGTTGGCCGAGGAGGGCGAGGTCAAGCTCGACGAGGTCCAGGTCCACATCCCGGCCGGCCCGCGACTCGGCGATCTCGTGATCGAAGCTCACGATCTGCGCAAGGGCTACGGCGATCGGCTGCTGTTTGAGGACCTCTCGTTCTCACTGCCGCGCGGCGGCATCGTTGGCGTAATCGGGCCAAACGGCGCCGGCAAGACGACGTTGCTGAGGATGATCACCGGACAGGAGGAGCCCGACGGCGGCGAGCTACGGATCGGCGAGACTGTCGAGCTCGCCTATGTCGACCAGTCGCGCGAAGGGCTCGACGATGGCAACTCGGTCTGGCAGGAGATCTCCGGCGGCGCCGACCAGATCAAGCTCGGCGAGCGGTGGATCAACTCGCGGCAATACACGGCGTCCTTCAACTTCAAGGGCTCAGACCAGCAGAAGCAGGTCGGGAAGCTCTCGGGCGGCGAGCGCAACCGCTTGCACCTCGCGAAGCTGCTGCGCAGCGGCGGCAACGTGCTACTGCTCGACGAGCCGACCAACGATCTCGATATCGACACGCTGCGCGCGCTGGAGGAGGCGTTGCTGACCTTCGCTGGCTGCGCTGTCGTGATCTCACACGACCGCTGGTTCCTCGACCGCGTAGCGACGCACGTCCTCGCGTTCGAGGGCGACAGCCGCGTCACATGGTTCGAAGGCAACTTTGAGGCCTACGAGGAAAACCGCCGAGCGCTGTTGGGGCCGGAGGCGGATCGGCCGAGGCGGATCTCCTACAAGCGGCTCGTGAGGTGATCCGGCGGCCTCCGGCCGCCAGATCACTGCTGGAGGAGCGCGCTGAGCGCGTAGGCGTCCTGGACCACGGCATCGGCTTCGCTGAGCGCCGCCGCTCGATACGGGCCGGTCGCGATCGCGATTACCTGCAGGCCGTCGGCTCGGGCGCAGGCAATGTCGAGTGGGGTGTCGCCGATGATCGTGGTGTGCTCGCGGGGGTAGGGGGCGACGCTGTCCCCGGCGCGGGCGCGGGCGATTGGACCGAGCAGTTCGCGTTGCTCGGCGTCCGAGCCGAAGGCGCCTTGACCGCGCGGGAAGTGGTGGCCGATGCCGGCGCGCTCGAGCTTGGTCCTCGCGATCCGCTCGTAATTCCCGGTGAGCAAGGACAGCCTGACGCCATCCTTAGAGGCAAGACCGTCCAGCAGCTCGGCGACTCCCGGCGCCAGGTGGGTGACGAGGCTCGCCGGGCAGTCCCGCTCGAAGACGTCCGTGCAGGCGCTGACGAGAGCCGGCAGGTGAGCCTCGAACTCCAAGTTGGCGATGCCGCACGAGAGCGCAATCTCACGCGCGATCTGACTGTCGGTCTTGCCAGCCGCATTGACGCGCTGGCGCTCCGGGTCAGCGATCCCATAGACAGCGCTTAGCGCCGCCAGCAGCGCCGCGCGGTGTGGCTCGCTCGCACCCAGGAGGAGCGTTCCATCGATGTCGAACAGCAGGAGCACGGAGCTATTGTCGTGGCGCCTCCAACATCGGTCCAATTCTCCTTGGCGCTCAGCCCTGCGACCTATGCTCACGGGCCGGGCGGCGGCGCCACGGGAACGTACAGATGGCTGCCCAGCCGCCGATTAGGCAGTGGCAATGGACGAATTCGCACCCCGCCTCCACACGGTAGGTTCCGTCTGCGCACGCACGCCCCCGCCAGCCGTGTGCTCGGGTGCGCCGCAGCCGCACCAGCCTCCCGCGCCTGAAGCCCGTAGACGCGCATTTCCTCAACACGCAAGGGCCCTCGCGGCGCGTGGACGCGGCTCTGCACCAGGCTTTGCCAACTCATCGAATCGCGGCAACCGGCCGATAACCGAGGGTGCCGATGCCCGAGTTTGCTAACCGTGGCCGCGCCCGCGCGTCTGCGCGTCGCGCGGCGGCCTGGCTCGCCCGCGAATCAGGCGACACGATGATCGAGGTGATGGTCGCCGCCCTGATCGTGGCGCTGATAGCGGCCGCCGTGTTCGTCGGGTTCGGCTCGGTCGCAAGCATCGCCGGTGCACAGCGCCACCAAGCCGAGGCATCCACGCTCGCGCAGCAGGACGAGGAGCGGATGCGCGGGTTGAGCGCAACACAGCTTTCGTCGACCGACCCAGGCGCCCCCACGTGCGCCACGACGGCAGGGGTCTACGGCAACGAGTGCTACACCGAGACGGTCGACGGCGAGCCTTACACGATCACCTCCACGGCCCAGTTCGTCTCGGCCTCCGACGGAGCCGATGCGTGCACCGCGAGCACGAACGACAACGCCGACTACATCGAGACGGACTCGAGTGTGACCTGGGCCGCCAACAACGACGGCCGCCACGCAGTGGCCGAGCACAGCCTGATCAGCCCCCACGTCGGCGGCGGGCTGGTTATCCAAGTGTCGGACGGCAGTCAGCCAACCCCACACCCTCTACAGGGGGTGGCGATCAGCGTCACAGGGCCCGACACCGGCACGCTGACCCTCACGACCGACAGCAACGGCTGCGCGGTGTTCGCCGGCCTACCGGGTGACACCTATACGGTGGGCTGGCCGTCCGGCTACATCCAGGAGAACACCGGAGCCACGAGCGCTTCAGCGATCGTGGTCGACGGCAGCACCGAGACGGACTCTTATGAGCTCGGGAAGACCGGGGCGATTGTGGCGCAGTTCAAGACCACATACCCCGGGAACAACTACGTCGCCGCGACAACCGACACGTTCGTCGCCAGCAACTCGCAACTGACGTCGCCAGCAGTGTCAGGCACTCCCAGCACCCTAAGCTCCAGCAGCTCGTATAGCTCGAGCATCTCCTCCGGCTTCACGCTGTTCCCGCTGGCCGGGAGCAACGACGCCTACTCGGTGTACGCCGGAGCCTGCGCGGGCGACGCGCCACCGAGCCCGACCACAGCAGTCGTCACCGGGAACAACACGACCACGGTGCAGGTCCCGGAGCCGGCGATGCTCGTCGATGTCTGGGGAAACACCACCACGGAGGTGGATGACCCGCAGGGCAGCGGCACCGGCTACAGCGTCAGCTACAGCGGCAGCTGGACGCACCAGAGCGGCGTCAGCGGGAATTTCGACAACACGCTGAGCTCCAGCAATTCCAACGGGGCGGTGGCGACGCTGACATTCACCGGTACGAGCGTGACGTGGGTCACCCAGACCGGCAGCAACAGGGGCAACGCCAACATCGCGCTTTACAACTCCAGCAACACGCTGATCGCAAGCGCGACGGTGAGCGGGCACAGCAACTCGACCGTCGACAACGTTCCACTTTGGAGCTCCACCTCGCTCGCCTACGGAAGCTACACGCTCAAGATCACCGTGCCTTCCGGCAACAACTATGTCGCCGTCGACGGCTACATCATCGGCGGCGCCACCTCTCTGCTCAGCACCGCGCCGAACGTGACGCTCACCGATACCAACTGTGCCAACAACGAGACCTACCCTCCAACGCAGGTCCCGACGAGCGCCCAAGGCGCGCTCACCAATCCCGGTGAGCCCTACGGAAACTTCACCGTCTGCGCTGACAACGGCTCCGTCATGAACACGGCGACGGTCGCCAATACCAACTTCACCACCGGCAACACCGTCAACGTGTACCTCAACAGCGGTGCGACCGGTCTGACCAGCGGGACATGCACGTGAGCTTCACCGGCCTGCACAAGGCGCGTCATCGCCTCCGCGACGAGCGAGGCTTCACGCTGATCGAGCTGTTGCTCGCGACCGCCGCAGGGCTTGTCGTCTGCGCAGCCGCATTCGCGATCGTGGTCTCCTCGCTGCATTTCTCAGCCAACGACGCCGAACGCGTCGACTCAGATCAGCAGGGCAGCGTCGCGATGGACAAGATCGTCCAAGCGCTCAACTCGAGCTGCGTTCTCGGCGCGGGCGTATCACCGGTCGTCGGTGTCACGGGGACTTCAGGCGCGACAGGCAGCACCACCGCCCCCCCTAGCTCCGACAACTCGATCACGTTCTACAGCTCGCTTACCGATGCGCCGGCGATGAGCAATCCAAACGAGGTCAGGATCTACCTCAGCTCCACCAACGGGCCGCTCGACATGGCGACCTACCCATGGGTGGCGACTGGGTCGACCGGCAGCTACGCCGCAACGCCGTCGAGCACGCTCGTTCTGATCCCCCATGCCGCCCCGCCCGGCTCGACGTCGACCCAGACCTCGACAACGCCGATCTTCACCTACTACGGCTACGACCCGACCGCCGGCACGCTCAGCGACCAGTACTCGAGCAATCCCAGTCTCGGCGCTACCAACGCCGCGACGACGGCTGAGGTTGGGGTCGACTTCGAGTCCCAGCCGAGCGACGGAAACGACCCGGCGCACGGCTCTGTGGACCTCTCCGATGCCGTCGTGCTGCGCCTCAGCGCCGTCTCCAACTACCCAGACCCGAACACCGGCTCAACCGGGATCTCGCCATGCGCGTGAGTGGACGCAAACCACGGCTCTCGCCGCGTGATGAGGGCGGCTTCTCACTGGTCGTCGCGATCGTCGTGCTCGCGGCCGCGACGCTGATGCTTTTTGCCGCAATCGACGCGGTGCTCGGCAATGTGCAGACAACGCGCACCAACCTCGATCAGCAGCGCGCATTGCTGGCGGCCCAGGCCGGGCTGTCGGCCTACGAGCAGCAGCTCAGCGCCGACCAGAACTACTGGACTACGTGCCCAGGGCCGAACGGCACCACCGGCGTGACCTCTACGACCGGCGCGACCAGCGCATCCGTTCCCGGCTCGACGGACAACGGCTCGACCGAGTCCTACACCTACGCGAACCTCCCCGCGACCGGGACGACCTACACGGGCTGCAGCACGGTCAACCCGATCGGCTCGACGATCCAGGGAAGCACCAGCGCGCCGGGCACGTTCCGCGTGAAGGTCGTCGGATACTCGAAGCCGACAAGCGGAACCAACCCGATCCAGCGGACCCTCGTCGCGCAGTTCCAGCCGAGCAGCTTCCTCAACTACGTCTACTTCACGAACTTCGAGGACGAGGATCCGCTTTACGCAACGGTGTCACAGGGAAGCAGCACCAGGGAGACGACCGCAAACTGTGGCGTGTACGCCTGGGCGGGGCGCAACGGGAGCCTCTGCCAATCGATCCCCTTCGGGTCTAACGACAGCGTCAACGGCCCGTTGCACAGCAACGACACGGTGCTGTGCAACGCAAACGCAACGTTTGGCCGCACATCGGCTGACTCGATCGAGACGCCGGACACGCTGAGCAGCAATGGCTGTAATGGCCCGATCAACGGCACACAGGAAAACAGCGCCAACGGCGGCTGGCGCCAGATTCCACTGCCCCCCGACGACACCCAGCTGGCCGCGGTCGCCGACGGCGGCAACTCGTCACTGGGCAGCAGCACGACGCTCGCCAATGACTGTTCATCCAGCGCAGGCTGTGTTTTCGACGGTCCCACGACGATCGTCCTGGACGGACCCACGTCGTCGACGAACAGCACGAACCAGATGACCGTGACGAACGGCGGCGTGACCGCCACGCTGGCCTATCCGAGCAACGGGGTCGTGTACGTCAACGCCACGAGCGCCTGCAGCGCCTACTCCTACAGCCCGTACGGCAGCGAGAATCAGCTGTACGGGGGGACAACACTCGACAGCAACTCGAGCGACACCGACAACGCGGGCTGCGGCGACGCCGTCGTCCAGGCGGCCCCTTACACGGGCACCGCCAACGGCGCGCCTTATTCCTCCGACACCTCATGCGGCAACGGCACGACATCGGTCAGCGGCGTGTGCCCGTATACGCAGTCGCTGACGATCGGCGCGTACAACGACATCATCATTGCCAGCAGCCTCACCACGACGGGCACTACCTCGAGCTCGGCCTGTACTGGCGAAAGCGGCGGCTGCCCGACCGGAACCGCGATGCTCGGCCTGATCGCGAACAACATGATCCGCATCTTCCATCCGCTGACCGGTGTACGTAACGCCGATGAGCAGGAGCTGCAGTGCCCGTCAAGCGGTAACACCAACGGCACCGGCTCACTCGTCAACCCGGTCATCGACGCGGCGCTCTTCTCGGTCGAGGACTCGTTCATCATCGACAACTTCGACTGCGGCGCGACCGCCAGCACAACGCCTACGAAGCTCGGCGATCTCACGGTCAACGGCACGATCGCGCAGAACTACCGCGGACGCATCGGCGAAAGCGCCGGTGGCGAGAACTACTCGGGCTACATCAAGAACTACTGGTACGACGAGCGGCTGCAGAGCCTCGAGCCGCCGTACTTCCTCGACCCGGTCAGTGACAGCTGGGAGGTCAACTGGGTGACCGAGTGCGACACCACCGCGAGCTGTTGAGTCAGGCGCCCGGCCAAGCGCCTCTCAGCTAGCGGCCTCGAGCCCCTCCATCACGCCTTCGAACGCCGTGCGGGCCTCGGCGAGGACCGTGTCGAGCCGGGCGACATGCCGGCCGCAGGCCTCCGCGTCGCCGTCGCTGGCGGCCAGCTCGAGCTGCGCCAGGGTGCCCGCGAGGATCGGCGCGCCCAGCGTCGCGCTGCTCGATTTCATCCGATGCGCGATTCGCGCGAGCGTCTGCTGGTCGCCGTCCGCGAGCGCCTGCGCGATCTGCTCGGCCTGCGGGTCGAGCTGTTCGAGGAAAAGCTGGACTATCCGGGCCAGCGCGGCGGCGCCGCCAAGATCCTCCTGCAGCGTCGCGAGGGCAGCACGGTCGATAGCCAGATCGTCGATCCGCTCCGCTTGGCTCTGGGTCGCGCCCGACTGCTTCGCGGCGTCGGCTCCGTCACCCCCAGTTTGCCCCGAATCGGCCGCGGTGGCGCGCTCGATCGCATTCGTCAAGGCTGCGAGCGTCACCGGCTTCGTGACGAAGTCGTCCATCCCAGCGTCACGGCGAACGCGATGCGCGAGGACTATGAG
>DATAJI010000366.1:0-3520 GCA_036262195.1 Solirubrobacteraceae bacterium | reverse complement strand
GCGAGCGCACCGCGGTGAGGCTCGAGAGCGTCGAGACCAGCTGCGCCAGTCGCGCGACTGGCACGCTGAGGCTGAAGCTCGCATAGCTCGAGATCCCGTGCACGCTCACGTTCGAGCTCTCGACGATCCCGCCCAGCCGCTGCGTGCTCGAGACGACCTCGTTCGCCACCGTCTGCATCTGCGCTGGCGTCGAGGCGAGCGTCAACGAAGCAGCTCGCGCTACCAGGCGGTTGCTCGGGTTGACGTTGTTGCTTGCGAAGTTGGTGCTGCCCGTAGCGGCGGGCGCTGTTGCGCTCGCGCCAGCTGCGGGCGACAGCTCGGTGGCGGTCGCTGAGGTCGGGCCGCTGGCGGGTCCGTGGCTGCTGGCGGGGCTTCCGGGCGCTGGTGCGGTCTTCGGTATTGCGCTGTGTGCGTGCAGGGCGGGGGCCAGGCCGCCGGGCAGCTTGGGAGCGGACTTCGACCCGTTCAGCACGCCGCTGCCAAGCACCACAGCCACCGCGACCAGCAGCGCGAGGAGTGGGCCACCAGCCAGTGCGAGGCGCCCGGGCGCAAGCCGTGGAATATGACGCCGGTCCGCCTTTCGGTGCGACCGCAGGCGTCCGATTCGCTCGTCGAGCCGAGCGCGACCAGCTTCGTCCAGGACCGGGCTCGTCCCCCTAACAGAAGCGACAAGCGCCGCGAGCTCGAGGTGCTCTTCGCCGACCGGCTCGCCGTCGATGATCGCGTCGAGTGCGGCGAGCTCGGCGATCGCTTGCGGATTCAGGTCATTGCGGGGCATGGCAGACCTCCCGGAGGCGCTCGATTGCGCGGTGTAGGCGGGTACCGGCGGCGGTGTCGCTGCAGCCGAGGACGCGGGCGAGCTCTCCGTTGCTGAGCCGCCCAACGAACTTGAGCAGGATCACCTCGCGATCACGCGGCTCGAGTGAGGCGAGGCCATCACGCACGAGCACCCTGCGTTCGGCGAGCTCGTCGTCGCCGTCGTCTTCAATGCGATCGTCGGCCAGGTCGACGATCAGCGACCGTGTGCGCTGCCGCCGGCGTAGCTCGTCGAGGGCGGCGTTCCGCGCGATTGCAAAGAGCCAGGAGCGCGCGGTGCCGCGACGCAGGTCGAACAGCGCTCGGCGGCGGTAGGCGCGCTCGAAGGCGAGCGCAGTGACGTCCTCAGCCGCGCTTGCGTCGCGTAGCAGCGAGGCGACGTAGGCGAAGAGATCATCGGCGCACGAGCGATACAGCGCGTCGAAGGACGCGCCACTCGGTGCCTGACCCGGCTCCCCCGCGACTGCGGCGATCACCGGGCTCTCTCAATCGTTTGCCTCACACCCCTACTACGTTGGCCTTGGCGAGTCATCACAGCTGCCTCAGCATGCGATCGTTGCAGCAAGCGCTAAACTTGCTAGCGCAAACAAATGTCTACCCAGACCCAGAAAAAAGACGCAGGCTGCCAGGTCACCGGACCAGACGGGTCGCCGCAGTGGAACCCGACTTACGCCGAAGCGTGGATCGGGCTGCTCCAGACCCACCGCCAGCTGACGCGGGAGCTCGACGCGCGCCTCGAAGCAGACCACGGCCTCACCTTGAGCGGCTTGGAGCTGCTCGCCCGACTCGCGGCGGCGCCCGATCATTGGCTACGCCTCTCGACGGTGGCGACGCGGACGGGCCTCAGCTTGAGCCGCGTGTCGCGGATCGTCGATGTGCTCGAGGAGCGTGGTCTCGTCGAGCGCCACCACTGCCCGTCTGACGCCCGAGCCGTCAACGCCCACCTCACGGCTGCCGGCGTGGCCCTGTTGCATGACGCTGAGACGACTCATCGTTCGGCGGCGCAGGTCTCCTTCTTCGACCGTTTGAGCCCGGCGGAGGTCGAGACGCTGGCCCTGGTATTCGCCCGCTTCGCGCCCGACGCCGCGGCGTCCTGTCCGGGTAGTAGCTAGCTCGTAATTCGGACGGCAATGTTCGCCGGATCGCGTGCGATCAACCCGTCCTCGCGTTCCTCCAGCTCAAAGTCAAGCGCGGTCAAGCGGCTGCGCACCGCGCCCAGCTCCTCGTCGCCATCCAAGACCAGCGTCCAGTGACGCAGGCCGATGACGTTGGTGCCGCCGGCCGGCGGCACCCCGCGACCCCGCCAGACGTTGAAGCCGACGTGGTGGTGGTAGCCGCCGGCAGAAACGAACAGCGCGCTCGGCAGCTCCATCTGGACTTCGAAGCCGATCGCGTCGCGGTAGAAGCGGAGCCCCTCGTCGAGTGAGCCGACGTGAAGGTGGACGTGTCCGACGCTCAGACCCTCCGGCGCAAGTGCCGCCGGCTCCTCGCCGGCAACGCTGTCGAGCAGGTTGCCGACGTCCAGGGGGGCCGGCCCGCCGCGCTGGAACTCTTCGGCCGCGCCCTGGGCCCACCGGGCCTGCGGGCGATCGGCGGCGAGCTCAACGCCGATCCCGTCGGGGTCCGGGAGATAGATCGCTTCGCTGACGCCGTGGTCGGAGGCTCCGTCGATCGGGGTCCGCGATGCGGCAAGTCGCAGCGCGACTCGCGCGAGGTCCTCGCGGGTCGGGAACAGCAGCGCGACGTGGTAGACGCCGGCCTCGCGGCCGGGCTGGCGCGCGCTTGGGTTCTCGTGGAGCATGACGAGCTCCTCGCCGCCGCCACCAAGCGCGACGACCCCCGGCTCGCGGCGCTGCACCTGCAACCCGAGCACGTCCGCATAGAACGCGATCGAGCGCTCCAAGTCCGTCACCGTCAGCGCAACGCCGCCAAGCCTAGTCGCGTCCGAGAGCACAGCCCTCGACGACTTCTCAGCATCTAGCAGTCCGTTTCCGCTCATACCCACACTCTACCCGATTATGCTTGCGCCAGCAAGCATCACTACCAAGCGGCCACGACAGCCCGGATCGGTCACGCGCCCACCGGTCGGCGAGGAAAGCCGCCGCAAGGCGGCTTCCGCAGCCGCCCCCCAAGCTAGGCTCCGCGCGTGCCGATCCGCCTCGCGATCTTCGCCTCGCACACCGGAACGACCGCCCAAGCGGTGATCGACGCCCTGGGCGATCGCCGGATCGACGGAACCGTCGTGGTGCTGATCGCCAACAACCCGAACGCTGAGGCGCTGACGCGTGCCGCCGCGGCCGGAATACCGACCGTGGTGATCAACTCCCGCACCCACCCGGACCAGAAGGCGTTCGACGAGGCCGTGCTCGAGGCCGTCCGCCGCGCCGACGCCACGCACATCCTGCTCGCGGGCTACATGAAGAAGCTCGGACCACCCACCGTCCGTGCCTTCGAGGGGCGAGTGTTCAACAGCCATCCGGCGTTGCTGCCGGCGTTTGGCGGCCGGGGAATGTACGGCGATCGGGTTCACGAAGCGGTCCTCGCGGCCGGCGCGCCGCGGACCGGCGCGACGGTGCACCGCGTGACGGACGACTACGACGCGGGCGAGATCGTGGCGCAAGTCGAGGTGCCCGTGCTGCCGGGTGACGAGGTCGGTTCGCTCGGCGAGCGGGTCCGCGCCGCTGAGCGGGCGCTGGTCGTCGAC
>DATAJI010000365.1:0-2605 GCA_036262195.1 Solirubrobacteraceae bacterium | reverse complement strand
CGCGGCTGTCGCGCCGGCCGGACGGCGTCCCTGAGAAGCGCTCGCGGGCGATTGTATCCATCCCGACATACACCCGCCGCTCGTTCGTCGCCAACGCGATCACGAGCTTCGGAGCACCGACGATACGAACGGGATCGTCGTAGCGAAGCGCCGACACCGGGGCTCCACCTCCAGGACAAGTGCCCCCTTGGCATGGAATGGAGAAGCGCCAGAGAACTCAGGGATCGCGCCGCGACAAGGGACGCATCGGGCAACGTCGGGCGAGTTGCTACTGGGGGGCGGGCACCGGTCCGGTGAAAGCCGCGGGACGTTTGATCAGCTGGGTCCGGCGTTCGCGCCTAGGCTGTTGAGCCAGTTGCGCATTTTTACCCCAGCGGGCGTCACCTGTCCTTCCTCGTAACCGGTGGTCGCCAGGGCGAGCGTGACGCCGTCGGGTGTCGACCACCCGTACTCGATGCCAGTGCCGCTCGCCGCGTAACGAGCGATAACCTGCCCCTGTTGCAAGATGCTGCCGGGCGGGGCAATGTAGGTGATCTCCTCGGCCACGTACTGCTCCATGCCGGCATCGGGTCCGGCCAGTAGCTCCCAGTACACCAGCGGCTGGCCGGCATACCAATCCGGCTCGATCGCGAGAATCTTGACCTGCGAAGGCGCCAGAATCGGCGCTCCCGCCGGCATAGTGGCGTCCACGCCCTGATCCGTGCGTTCCCAACGATCGACGAACTGCAGCGGGTCGATATACGAGCCGGACGAGGTCTTGACGGGGATGCGCTCGTACCGGAGGGCGGCAACCGCTGCGATTGTGGCTTGGCGCTGAAGCATGGCCTCCTCATGTGAAAGCGTCTTTTGGAGCGCACCCAGCTGGCGCTGCTTGCTCGCGCGGTCTTGCGCCGACGCCAGCTCGCGGTCGACGATCGAGAGCCGGAGCTGGGCGATCTGGTTGCGCTCGGCGAGCACGGCGGCCACCGACCGGTCTCGCCGCGCCTCGATCGGGGCCAGTCGCCGAGCCTCGGCGGCGACCGCGATCCGCGCCTCACGCACCAGCCGGATGGCGTGAGCATCGGCGCGCCCGATCGCCGTGACCGCCGTCACTTTATTTAGGAGATCCTGAAACCCGCTAGACGTCAGGACCACGTCCGTCAGGCTCGGCGGCGGCGTCTCGTAATTGGCCACGAGCTGCTGGGCCAGCAGCCTGCCGTCGCGCGCGTACTGCACTTGGAGCTCAGCCACACGGTCGCGAGCGCGCGTCAGCTCCGTTCGAACCTGGGCGAGCACACCCTCCTGGACGTTCCACCTGCGCTGCACGACGGCAAGCCGCGCCTGCAGGGCTGAGATCGATCCCTCATAGCTCTGAATCGCGGTGGTGTCGGCCTGGATCGCCGATTGCAGCTGGCTGGCCTGCTGCTGATGCTCGGCGTAGCGGCCCACCAGGTCACCTCGGCTCGCCGACGCGCCGACAACGGCCGCCGCCGCGACAAGCGCGGCCGCGATGCTCCGCCGTCCACGCGCAGACGCCACGCGCTCGAGTGTGCAGGAACCAATCACCGGGTCGCGAAGCTAACCTGCTCGACAGGTCGTTCGCGACCGCTGCAACGACCGTTGCGAGACGCTCAGGGCACCCAAACCTGGCTGACGATCGCAATCCCGGTCTGAGCTACATCCAGCCGACGATCGCCTCGGCGACGGACGAGCGGTGGAGTGCTGAAGCCGACCGCGATCTGCCGGTTCGAAGCCGACTGGGGGGCGATCCAGCCTCAGGTTGATACAGCGAGGTGGATCACCTCAAGCCGCGGATCTTCGATTCGTGCTTGGTCCGCGTCGCAGGTCACGAGAGGGTGATGGCGGGCGCTTGCTGTGGCAGCGATCCACAGGTCGTTGTCAGCGAGGTTCCATCCGTTCTGCCTGCTGACGAGCTTGAGCCGCGCCCACTCGTCGAGGATCGTCACATCGAGTGGGAGCTGGAGGAAGCTCGCGAGTCGATGCTCCTCGCGTTCAATCCGGGTTGTGCCCCAGTTGGCATTCAGATACCCAAATCGCGCCTCGGCCAATGTGATAACGCTGATCGCGAGGATCGCCGCATTGATCCGGGCGAGGATCTCGGCAGGCCAGTGAGCGTACGCTTCAGGGCAGCTCGCGCGCTTCGCGCTCGTGCCCACGAAGCTCGTGTCGCAGACGAGCCGCTCGGGAGACCCCGACGCAACGCTCACTTGCTTAGGAGTGCCGCCAGGTAGGCATCGTCGGTGTCGTCCTCCCACCCGGGATCGGACAGGGTCTCGAGCCCCTGCGGCCCCACGATGCCCTGGCGGGCAAGCAACACGTCCTCGTCGACCGGGATCACTGTGAACAGCGCCGATTGCTCGCTCTCGACCGCCTCGATGCGATCGATCGTCATCGTCCCGCGGAGCGGGCTCGTCATAGTGGCATGGCCCTCCACCCAGACGATACGGCCGATCAGGCCTTTGATGCGTTCCTCAAGCTCCTCCGGATAGCGACACGCCCATTCGACCCCTCCCGCCGTTCTGATACCAACACGATCTGGCTCGAGGTCAACCAGATGAAGTCTCCCAGCGACCGACGCGATCGCTTCCGGCTCGTTAGCGCTCGC
>DATAJI010000364.1:0-2018 GCA_036262195.1 Solirubrobacteraceae bacterium | reverse complement strand
CGCGGCGGCGCTGGACGGCGTCGAGGCGATCGTCAACTTCGCCGCCGAGACGCACGTCGATCGCTCGATCGCCGAGCCTGACGCGTTCGTGCGCACCCACGCGATGGGGACCTTCGTGCTGCTGGAGGCGGCGCGCGAGCGCGGCATCCGCTACCTGCAGGTGTCGACCGACGAGGTCTACGGCTCGATCGAAGAGGGTGCCTTCAGCGAGAGCTCACCGCTCGAGCCGTCCTCGCCCTACAGCGCGACGAAGGCCGGTGCCGACCTGCTCGTTGCGTCCTACCAGCGCACGTTCGGCCTCGAGACGCTGATCTGTCGCGGCTCCAACAACTACGGGCCCTACCAATACCCGGAGAAGTTGATTCCGCTGATGGTGTTGAATGCGCTGCACGGCGATCGCCTGCCGGTCTACGGCGACGGCCTCAACGTCCGCAACTGGCTGTTCGTCGAGGATTTCGCCAGCGGCATCGCGTATGTCCTCGAACACGGAGTGCCCGGCGCGACCTACAACGTCGGCGGCCCCGACGAGGCCGACAACCTGACCGTCGTGCGCCGGATCATCGAGCTGAGCGGCGCCGACGAGTCGCTGATCGAGTTCGTCACCGACCGACCGGGCCACGACCGCCGCTACTCGCTCGCCTCGGAGAAGGTCGCCGCGCTCGGCTGGCGCGCCGGCACGCGCTTCGAGCAGGGAATCGAGCGGACAGTCGCGTGGTATCGCGACAACGCCTGGTGGTGGGAGCCTATTCGCTCCGGCGCGTATCGCGAGTACTACGCGCGCCAGTACGGCGTCGCGCTAGCCGAGTGAGCTGATTCGCCAGCCGCCCTTGGGCTGGTTGACGAACTTCAGCGTCCCGGGCTTGTACTTGCCGTTGTAGTTCGAACTGACGACGAACTCGGCGCTGTTGCCGGTGACCGCGTACTTGCTGATCGTCAGCGTGAAGTTGCTGACGGTATCGAGCTGGTTGGTGACGATCGTGTTGCAGCCACCGATCGAGTTGAGGTGCTGCTTCAGCGTGGTGCTGAGGATCTTGTCGCAGATCGTGCTCGCGTCACCGTCGTTCGCATCGCTCGAGAAGTTGTCGATCACGGTCACGATCTTCCCCGCCGCGCCCGCGAGAGTCTTCTTTTTTGTCGGCGTCGCCGTCAGCGAGCAGCCGCCGAGAGCGAGTGCTAGACATAGCGGTGCAGCTATGGCGACGGGTGAGCGCACGCCGCAGAGCCTACGCGAGAGTGAGCTCGCGGCGCTCGCCGCGCAAATCGAGGACTGCCGCGCATGCCCGCGGCTGGTCGCCTGGCGCGAGCAGGTGGCACGCGAGAAGCGCGCCAGCTTTGTCGATCAGGACTACTGGGGACGGCCGATTCCCGGCTTCGGCGACGCCGCTGCGCGGATCGCCGTGCTCGGCCTCGCGCCAGCAGCGCACGGCGCCAACCGCACCGGCCGCGTCTTCACCGGCGATCGCTCCGGTGACTTCCTCTATGCCGCGCTCAGGCGCGCCGGGCTCGCGAGCCAGCCGACGTCAACGTCGCGCGACGATGGCCTCGTACTGCACGACTGCTTCGTCACCGCGGCTGTTCGCTGTGCACCGCCGGCGAACCGCCCGACGCCCGCCGAGCGTGATCGCTGTCTGCCGTTCGCGCGCCGCGAGCTCGCTTTGCTCGATGCCGTCCGAGTGATCGTCTGTCTCGGCGCGTTCGCCTGGGATGCTGCACTGTCGGTCTGTTCGATCAGCGTACGGCCGCGTCCGCGCTTTGCCCACGCCGGCGAGCTTGCCCTCGGCGGGAAGCCGGTGCTGCTCGGCTGCTACCACCCGAGCCAGCAGAACACCTTCACCGGCCGCCTGACGGAGCCGATGATCGATGCGGTCCTCGCGCGGGCGCGGTCGCTTGCCGTTGCTAACGTCGAGTGATGCCGTTGAGCGCCTTCACCCCGCTGGTCCGCGACTGGTTCGAGAACGCGTTCGAGGCGCCGACGCCCGCGCAGGCACAGGCCTGGCCGGCGATCGCGACTGGCGAGC
>DATAJI010000363.1:0-5711 GCA_036262195.1 Solirubrobacteraceae bacterium | reverse complement strand
AACAGTACGCCGACGAGGCCGGAATCTCCTGGCCCGCTGCGATCGCGCCGTTCGCGGTGCATCTCGTCGTCCTCGGCAAGCCCGGCAGCGTTGAGCGTGGGCTTGCAGACTCGCTATACGAGTCGCTCACCGACGCTGGCGTGGACGTCGTATACGACGACCGCGACCTTGGCGCCGGGCAGAAGTTCGCTGACGCCGAGCTTCTAGGCTGCCCGGTGCGCCTCACCCTCGGGCGCCGTGCGGCTGAAAGTGGCGAGGTCGAGGTCCAGCTGCGTCGCGGGCGCGAGGCGCGCCCCAGCATCCCGCTCGCCGGCGCCCTTGCTCAGGTGGAGGAGCTGTGCCGCGGGCTCAGCTGAGCCCGCGGGGGCGGCCGGTGTCCCAGCTCGCGCGGGCGAGGCCTGCGGGTGGGGCGGTGATGGATGGTGTCTAGGGCGCGCGGTACAGGCAAGCTTCGGTTGCTCGGACTCGATCGCTCCGGCCCGCCGCCAGCTCAGACTGATGCTCGCGAGCCGTGGCGGCCATGGACGATCCCGAATGCGATCGGCTACGTTCGCGCCGCACTGATCCCGGCATTTCTCGTCCTCGAATACGCGTCGGCTCACGGCGTCAGCGCCGCCGCAGGTATCTGCTTCTTCTTCGCCGGCGGTGGCGACTACCTCGATGGAATCACGGCGCGACTGACCGGGCAGTACAGCAGACTGGGCGCTGCTCTCGATCCGCTGATCGATCGACTGCTAGTCGTCGCGGGTGGCGCGGCGTGCTGGTCCTACGAGCTGCTGCCGCGCTGGGCGATCGCTGTGCTGCTAGCGCGCGAGGTCTTGATGCTCGTGGCGGGGCAGGCCTGGCTGCGTCGCGGACACCCGCTGCGCATCAGCTGGCTGGGCCGGATCGCCGTAGCCCCGACGATGTTCGGCATCTGGCTCGAGGTGCTCGGCGCCCACGCGGTCGGCGAAGGCTTCTTCTTCACGGGCCTCGCGTTGGCCTGGATTGCGGCGATCGCGTATCTCCGTCGTGGGCTCATCCAAACGTCAGGCTCAAGTTCAGCTTGATCCTTGGCGATGACAGCTCTATACTCGCCGTTGCGCCCCCAGCCCGGAAGGACACGATGGACGAAACATTTCCCGATCTCGGCTCGCTCACCGACAAGGAGCTCAAGGAGCTGATCGCACAGCTCAGCGGCGAGGAGACGGAGATCTCCTACCAGCGGCGTCTGCTGCACGGCAAGATCGACATCCTGCGCGCCGAGCTCGTCAACCGCTTGCGACGCAAGCACGACGGCGGTGAGGAGATCATCAGCGGCGCTGACGTGCAGCGTCTGACCGAGATCCTCGCGGGGCGTGCGACCGCCGATCCCGCGCCCGAAAACCAGTGAGTTGGTAGTCGCGGTGGCCCTGCACTGCCCAGAGTGCGGCTTCGTCAACCCTGAGGGCGCCAACTACTGCCAGAAGTGCGGCGCGCTAATGACCCTCCCAGGTGCCGGCGGGTCGGAGGGTGGTGGCGATGCCACGACTGCGACCTACCGCGTCGGTGAGACAGGGGACTTCATCCCCGTCGACCTCGAAGAGATGGCCGACGATGGAGCGGCGCTTGTCATCCGCGCGGGGGGCGGCCGCGCCGGCGAAAGCTTCGCCGTACGCGGCGAGCAGATGACGATCGGCCGGCGACCGGACTCGGCCGTGTTCCTCGACGACATCACCGTCTCGCGCGACCACGCCCTGCTCGTGAAGCGCGGTAGCGAATGGTTCCTCGATGACTGCGGCTCGCTCAACGGCACCTACGTCAACCGTGAGCGGATCGACTCGCAGCAGCTCGACGACGGCGACGAGCTGCAGATCGGCAAATACAAGCTGACGTTCCGCATCACATGACCGCGATGCCCGACAGCACGGTCACCGAGGCACGGCGCGCGACGACCAGGTCGATGACGATCGGCGCCGTCTGCAAGGCACTCTCGCCGGAATTCCCCGACATCTCGATCTCGAAGATCCGCTACCTCGAGGACCAGCGACTCCTGGCCCCGCAACGCAGCGCCGGTGGCTATCGCAAGTACAGTGCCGATGACGTCGGGAGGCTGCGGACGATATTGCGCCTCCAGCGTGACGAGTTCCTGCCGCTGCGTGTGATCCGCCAGGAGCTCGCCAACGGCCGTGCCGGAGCCGTCGAAATGCCAGTCGCCGAGCCCGGCGAGGGACGGCGCCGCTGGCGCCAGCCGCAGGTCGGAGTCAATGAAGCGCCCGCGTACTTCAGCCTTGCCGATGTGCTGGAGGACACACAGGCCGACGCTAGCCTCGTCCGCGAGCTCGAGGAGTACGGCGTCATCAAGGGCGAGGCGCGCGACGGCACACGCTATTACGACGAGACCGAGCGTGAAATCGTTCGTGCGGTCCGTGAGCTCGCGCGCTACGGTGTCGGCGGCCGCAACCTGCGCGTGTTTCGCTCATCTGTCGATCGCGAGGCGAACCTCCTACAGCAGATCCTCGCCCCGGCCTTGCGCTCGCGCAACCCGGAGCGTCGCAAGGAGGCGCTCGAGGCGCTGGAGAGCCTCGCCACCGTCTCGACGCACCTCAAGCACCTGCTACTCGTACGGGACCTGCGCCGGATCGCGAACTAGTGGACCAGGAGGACCCGATCGATCGCGTGCTGACTGCAAGTCAGGCGTTCGATGGCCTGATCGGTCTTGAGCTGACCGAGGTGTCAGCTGATATCGCCCGCGGACGGATCGAGGTCCACGATGAGATCCGCCAGCCGTTCGGAATCGTTCACGGCGGCGTATACGCGGCGGTCGCCGAGTCGCTCGCCTCGCGCGGCACACTCGCGGCCGTAGTACGCGACGGCGCGATGGCGCTTGGGCTCGCCAACAACACGAGCTTCCTGCGCCCGGTCAACGACGGCGTGATCGAGTTCGTCGCGCGCCCGCTCCACCGCGGCCGGACGACCTGGGTGTGGGATGTCCACGCGAGTGACGCCGAGGGGCGGCTCTGCGCCATCTCGCGCGTCACGATCGCTGTGCGAAGCCAGGAGTAGCGGTCAGCCGCGGTAGCCGTTCGTGATCGGCATCCGTCGATCACGTCCAAACGCCAGCTCGGTGATCTTGATGCCGGGCGGTGCCTGACGCCGCTTGTACTCTGCGCGGTCGACGAGTGCGATTACGAGGTCGACCGCGTCCTCCGGGAGGCCCGCCGCCACCAGCTCGTCGCGGCCGGCGTTGCGTTCGACGTAGCCACGCAGGATCATGTCGAGTAACTCGTATGGCGGCAACGAGTCGTCGTCGCGCTGTCCCTCGCGCAGCTCTGCGGATGGTGGGCGCTCGAGAATTGAGATCGGTATCACGGCGCCGCCACGGTTGCGCCAGCGAGCGAGCGCGTACACGAGCGTCTTCTCGACATCCTTGATCACCGCGAAGCCACCGGCGGAGTCGCCGTAAAGCGTCGAGTAACCGACGGACATCTCCGACTTGTTGCCGGTGGTCAGGACGAGCCAACCGAACTTGTTCGAGAGGCCCATCAGCAGGTTGCCGCGGATCCGCGCCTGCAGGTTCTCCTCTGTGATGTCGGGCTCGCGACCAGCGAAGGCCGGCGCAAGGATGGCGTCGTAGTCGACCATCAGGGAACCGATCGGTAGTTCCAGCACCTCGATGCCCAGAGCACTCGCGAGTGCCCGAGCATCACCCTGCGTCTCCTTCGAGGAGAACCCCGACGGCATCACAGCAGCCGTCACCTGCTCGCGCCCGAGCGCATCGGCGGCGATCGTAGCGACCAGCGCCGAGTCGATCCCGCCGGAGAGTCCTAGCACCACGTGGCGAAAGCCGTTCTTCCGTACGTAGTCGCGCAAACCGCACTCGAGCGCCGCGTAGATCTCGGCCTCGCGCGGCTCGAGGAGTGGGGCGATCCGCGCTGTGCCGGCCGCCGACCCCGTGAATGCCGGAAGGTCGACTCGCGCAAGCAGATCCACAGCTCCGCGTTTACGCTCGCGGCGCGGCTGGCGAGCTTCGAGGTCAAGGTCGCAGATCAGCATCTCCTCGGAAAACTGGCCGGCCCGCGCAACCAGCGTCCCGTCGTGGTCGAGAACGAAGGACTGACCGTCGAAAACGAGCTCGTCCTGTCCGCCCGCGAGCGCGCAGAACGCGCAGGCAACGCCTGTCTCAGCGACGCGCGCGCCGACCACGCTCCGCTCGCGCTCAGGTCCTTTCCCGGCGTGGTAAGGAGACGCCGAGATATTTACGATCAGGCTCGCCCCGGCAAGCGCAAGATCTGCGCAGGGCGGGCCCGGAAGCCAGATGTCCTCGCAGATCGTCAGGCCGACTCGCTGCCCGCGGAGCTCGATCACGCCGGCATTGACACCGCGGGCGAAATATCGCTGCTCGTCGAAGACGCCGTAATTCGGCAGGTGGATCTTGCGGTAGATCCCGGCGATGCTTCCGCCCGAGAGCACGGCCGCGGCGTTATAGACGTGATCGGCACGCTCGGGGAAGCCGACGATCGCGACTATCCCCTGTGTATCTGTCGCGAGTCGTTCGAGCGCCGCGCGAGCGTCCGCCAGAAAGTGCTCCTTGTAGAGCAGATCCTCCGGCGGGTAGCCGCTGAGCGCCAGCTCGCCGAAGATGACGAGCTCAGCTCCGGCGTCGCGAGCTGCCGCGATGCTGCGCGCCAGGAGAACCTCGTTCGCGTCCAAGGCGCCCACCGTCGGATTGACCTGACAGAGAGCTAGGCGGAGGCGCTGAGTATTTCGCATCGAGGGGGATTATCCCGGAGCGTCGGAGGGCTCCGCGGGCTCACGCCGTCAGACCGGTCCGTTCGCTCCGCTACGATTCACCACGGTTCATAAGACCGCCGAGTCGTCCTGCATCCAGCGAGGGCGAGCGGGGGACCCACTGCCGGGGTATGCGCACCAGCGCGCAACCCGGATGGGGCGAATCGGCCGCAATGTCCGCGGTCGTAGCGACGGTGGATCACAGCTCGGGAGTGAGCTGTGACCGCGGCCGCGAGCCCGACAGCTAACCCCGTAGGCGGCTGCGTAAGGAGTGCAATTGATCGCTGAAAGGCTGATCGCGCCTGTCGTGGGCGCGATCGCAGTGACATTCGTCGTCGCCGTTGCCAGCACGGCAACAGCTAGTGGCGGTACCGCTCCCTCGAACGCAGTCAGCGGCGCGAGCGGCACCACGGGGACGACCGAGGACGCAATTGTCTCGAGCAGCATCAAGGCACGCAACGTGCTGCTCGACCGGCGCGTCACGGTTAGGGGAATGCTGGAGAGCACGACCGGGCTCGAGACGGTGATCCTCCAGGAGCGGTATGCGCATCGCTGGCGCGTCGCAGCGCGGACGCGGGACGTCGCCGGTAGCTTTGCGCTCTCGTTCCGCCCGCGCGGGCTCGGTGTCCACGCGATGCGCCTACGCGTCGCCGGGGCGGGCGAAACGGCCTACGTTCCGGCGGCGCGCCTCGACGTCTTTCACACCGTGCTCGCCTCTTGGTATGGCCCGGGCGGGCTGACCGCCTGCGGCGAGGAGCTCACGCCGCAAACGCTGGGCGTCGCGAACCGGACACTGCCGTGCGGGACGCCGGTCACGCTGCGCTACCGCCACCGCACGCTGCGCGTGCGCGTGATCGATCGGGGTCCATACGTCACTGGACGCGACTACGACCTCACCTTGGCAACCAAGGAGGCTCTAGGGGCCGGAGACCTGACTGAGGTTTGGGCGAACCACTAGATGC
>DATAJI010000362.1:0-3777 GCA_036262195.1 Solirubrobacteraceae bacterium | reverse complement strand
GGGGTGGATTCTGCTCACACGGATCCGCCCCCCTCGCACGCTTCACACCACCACACGATAGGCACCAGACACCATGGCAGCGACCAACCAAAACAAGATCCGAATCAGGCTGAAGGCGTATGACACATCCGCCATCGAGTCGGCGGCGAAGGAGATCGTGGAGACGGCCACGCGCACCGGCGCGACCGTGTCCGGGCCCGTGCCGTTGCCGACCGAGAAGAACGTGTATTGCGTTATTCGCTCGCCCTTCAAGGACAAGGACTCGCGCGAGCACTTCGAGATCCGTACGCATAAGCGTCTGATCGATATTCATCAGCCGACGCCGAAGACGGTCGACTCCCTCCAGCGACTCGATCACCTTCCCGCTGGCGTTGACATCGAGATCCGTCTCGCCAGCTGATGGCTGGAATCCTCGCAAGGAAGCTCGGGATGACGCAGCTGTTTGGCGAGGACGGCGCGGTCGCCCGCGTCACCGTTCTCGAGGCGGGCCCGTGTTACATAACCGCGATTCGCACGACCGAACGTGACGGCTACGACGCGGTACAGCTCGCGTTCGGTGCTGCGCGCGAGAAGGCGATCAGCAAACCGGAGCGTGGCCACCTGGCCAAGGCTTCGGCACCGCCGATGCGCCATCTGGTCGAGTTTCGTGGCGAGGGCGAGGGACTGACGCTCGGGGGGACAGTCAACGCGGACGTCTTCGAGCCGGGCCAGCGCGTCAAGGTGTCGGGGGTTTCGAAGGGCAAGGGCTTCCAGGGCACCGTCAAGCGGCACCGGTTCAGCCGCGGCCCGGTCACGCACGGCTCGCACAACACCCGCGCGCCCGGCTCGATCGGCGCCTCGGCGACGCCGTCGCGCGTGATGAAGGGTATTCGCGGACCGGGTCAGATGGGGAACAAGCGCATCACGCAGCGCGGTCTCGAGGTCGTCGCTGTTCGCGCCGACGAGCATCTCCTGTTCGTTCGCGGCGCCGTTCCCGGCGCGCGCGGTGGCTATGTCGAGGTCCGGAGCGATGGCTGAAGCCCCGGTATTAGGCGGAGCCAAACGCTCCGTCGAGTTGGACGCGGACGCTTTCGGCGCACGCTTCAACGGGCCGCTCGTTCACGAGTCGGTGCGGGCCGAATTCGCAGCCCGCCGTCGCGGCAGCGCCTCGACCAAGACGCGCGGGCTCGTCAGAGGCGGCGGCGCCAAGCCGTGGCGCCAGAAGGGCACCGGCCGCGCGCGCGCCGGCTCATCACGCTCGCCGGTCTGGACCGGCGGCGGCACCGTCTTCGGACCGCATCCGCGCTCCTACACCTTCAAGGTCAACCGGAAGGAGCGCCGCGCCGCGTTTCGCAGCGCCCTCTCGCTGCACGCTGACCGCGGCTCGCTCGCAGTGCTCGACGTCGCCAAGTTCACAGAGCCTTCGACCCGCGCCGCCGCCGGCTTGCTCGACGCCTGGGGCCAGCCACGCGCAACGCTCGTCGTCGTGACTCCCGAGCAGCGTGGCGCGGCACTCTCCTTCCGCAACATCGACCGCGTGTCTGTCCTCGAGCCGAGCAGTGTTGGCATCGCTGACATCGTCGGAGCGGCATCCCTGCTGTGCTCAGATGCTGCACTCGCGGAGCTGACAGCTCGTGCCGCGGGGGCTGCGGGGGACGCGGCTGACGCCGCGCCCTCCCCGCCGGCCGAGCGGGCACCCACCGCGAGCAGCCGTGCGGCCTCGGTGCCGGCGACTCCGGCCGCCGCGACCAGCGCCGCGTCGTCCTCGCCTGCCCAGAAGGCCCCTGCTCCGCGAAGCCGCGTAGCCGCGAAGCCCGCCGCTGCGTCCAAGGCGTCCGCAAAGCCAGCCGCTGCGTCGAAGGCGTCGGCGAAGCCAGCCGCTGCGTCGAAGGCGTCGGCGAAGCCCGCCGCTGCGGCAGCCGAGCCCAAGGCGACGAAGCCCAAGAGCGCCCCGCGGGGTGGCAACACGGCGGCGAAGCGCGCCCCGGCCAAGGCCCCGGGGCCCACTAAGGACTGATTGTGGAGCACGCCCAGGTGATCATTCGGCCAGTCGTCTCCGAGAAGAGCTACGTGCTCGCGGCTGCTGGCAAGTACACGTTCCGCGTCCATCCCGACGCGCACAAGACTCAGGTGCGTCAGGCAGTCGAGGCGATGTTCGCCGTCCACGTCGAGGACGTCCGCACGATCTCGGTGCGACCGAAGCCGAAGCGGCGAGGCGTGACGCGCGGAAAGACGCGCGCTTGGAAGAAGGCGATCGTGCAGGTCCGTTCAGGCGAATCGATCCCGATCTTCGCCGGGCTCGAAGGGGCGCAGGGCTGATGCCAGTCCGCAAGCCAAAGCCGACGAGCCCAGGGATGCGCTTCGTCTCCTACTCGGACTTCGCCGAGGTCACGACCGACAAACCCGAGCGCTCACTAGTTGAGGGTCTGACGAAGAGCGGCGGCCGCAACTCCTACGGTCGCAAGACGTCCCGTCACCGTGGCGGCGGCGCCAAGCGTCTCTATCGCAAGATCGACTTCAAGCGACGCAAGGACGGTGTCCCGGCACGGGTCGCGGCAATCGAGTACGACCCGAACCGAACCTCCTACATCGCGCTCCTGCACTATGCGGACGGCGAGAAACGCTACATCCTCGCGCCCAACCGACTGACCGTCGGAATGACCGTAATGTCGGGCGAGGAGGCGGAGATCGCGGTCGGCAATTGCATGTCGCTGACGAAGATGCCCACCGGCACCGTGGTCCACAACCTCGAGCTCCAGCCGGGCCGCGGCGGCCAGCTTGGCCGCTCGGCTGGCACCTCGATCCGCCTGATGGCAAAGGACGGCGACATGGCAACGCTGCGACTCCCCTCGGGAGAGATGCGCCTCGTCCGCGCGGAGTGTCGTGCCACGGTTGGCGTGCTCGGCAATGCCGACCATCAAAACGTCAAGATTGGCAAGGCCGGTCGCAAACGCCATCTCGGCGTACGGCCGCAGACGCGCGGCACTGCGATGAATCCCGTCGATCACCCGCACGGCGGCGGTGAGGGCTCAACGACGCCGGGGCGCCACCCCGTCACCCCGTGGGGCGTGCCGACGCTCGGGTACCGCACGCGTAAGAAGGGGAAGGATTCGGATCGCTACATCGTTCGAGGACGACGGCGCGGGAAGGGCAAGCGATGAGCCGCTCCAGCAAGAAGGGGCCGTTCGTCGAGGAGCGCCTGCTCGCGCGCGTCAACGCGATGAACGCCGCCAACACTAAGCAGATGCTGAAGACGTGGTCGCGAGCATCGACGATCTTCCCCGAGATGGTCGGTCACACGATCGCCGTCCACGACGGCCGCAAGCACGTTCCTGTTTTCGTCAGCGAGTCGATGGTCGGTCACAAGCTCGGCGAGTTCGCCCCAACGCGCACTTACCGCGGCCATGTCGGCTCGGGCAAGGTTAGGTAGACGATGGCTGACGAGCCAAAGAAGAAGCCTGTCGCTACGCGCAGTCGTGCTGGCGCGAAGAAGACCGCGGACGCGGCGGCTGACGCCGCGTCGTCCTCGTCTGCAAAGAAGCCCGCTGCGGCGCGTGCTCGCGCTGTTGCAAAGAAGGCTCCAGCGGAGACTGCTACTGAGGTCAAGCCTGCTCGTGCTGCTACGAAGAAGACTCCGGCCGCCGCGGCTAAGAAGCCTGCCGCGACGCGTGCTCGTGCGGCCGCGAAGAAGCCGGCGGTGGAGACCGCTGCTGAGGCCAAGCCTGCTCGTGCGCGTGCGGCGGCGAAGAAGCCCGCCGCTGAGCCGGCCGCCGCTGCCGCGGTTGCTGAGGTCGGCAA
>DATAJI010000361.1:0-3615 GCA_036262195.1 Solirubrobacteraceae bacterium | reverse complement strand
TCCCCAGCTTGAGCGGCGACGCCAGCGCGTGAGCACCGCGGCGCCGCCGCTCAAGCTGGGGACGCGCGGCAGTCCGCTCGCGCTCGCGCAGGCGGCACAGGTCGCGGCGGCGATCGAGTGGCCTTTGGAGCTGATCACGATCACGACGAGCGGCGACGGCGGCAAGGCACCGGCCGAGGACAAACGGCGCTGGGTCGACCGGATCGAGGATGCCCTGCTCGCGGGCGAGATCGATCTCGCCGTTCATTCGGCCAAGGACGTTCCGGTAGCGCTCGCCGATGGGCTCGCGATCGCCGGAGCACCGGAGCGCGGCGATCCGCGCGACGTGCTCTGCGGCGCGAGCTCGATCGCCGAGCTGCCACTCGGTGCGCGGGTTGGCACGAGCAGCCTGAGAAGGGCCGCACAGCTTCGCGCGCTGCGCGAGGACATCGCGATCGTGCCGATCGCCGGCAACGTCGACACGCGCCTGCGACGCCTCGAGCAGGAAGACCTCGACGCGATCGTGCTGGCGCGCGCCGGCCTATCGCGGCTTGGCGGCCGCCAGCTCGGCTCGCCGCTCGATGAGCTTGTGCCAGCCGTTGGGCAGGGCACGCTCGCGATCGAAGCACGGCTCGGCGACGCGCGCGTAGCGCCAGCGATCGCGGCACTCCGCCACCCGCCGACCGAGCGCGAGCTAAGCGCCGAGCGCTCGCTCGCGCGCGCGCTCGGAGTCGGTTGCCGCACGCCGATCGGTGCGCACGCCACGTCGCTACCCAACGGCACGCTCGAGCTGCGTGCTTTTGTCGGGCTCCCTGACGGCTCGCTTTGGATGCGGGACCGCCTCACCGGCGAAGATCCGCAGGCGCTTGGCGAAGCTGTCGCGGAGCGGCTCCAGAGCGTCGGCGTCGACGCCTTCCTCGAATGAGCCGACAGGTCGAGGGTCGCGTCTACTTCGTCGGCGCCGGACCTGGCGACCCGGGATTGATGACGGCGCGTGCGCTCGAGCTGATTGCGAGCGCCGACGTGATTCTCTACGACCGTCTGATTCCCGGCGAGGCGCTGAGCGGCGCACGGGTTGACGCGGAGCTTCGCTACGTGGGCAAGGAGGGCGGCGGCCCGTCGGCGGACCAGGAGGAGATAACGGTGCTAATGCTCGCACGTGCGCGGGCCGGGATGCAGGTGGTGCGACTGAAGGGAGGCGATCCGTTTGTCTTCGGCCGTGGCGGCGAGGAAGCCCTCTCACTCCGTGCCGCCGGCATCGACTTCGAGGTGGTGCCGGGCGTGACGGCGGGAATCGCCGCGGCGGCATACGCGGGAATCCCGGTCACCCATCGCGGGCTCGCAAGCGCGGTGGCCCTTGTCACCGGGCACGAGGACCCCTCGAAGGACGATCAGGCGCTCGATTGGGAGGCGCTGGCAGCCTTTCCCGGAACGCTCGTTTTCTACATGGGCGTGAGGCAGCTCGAACGTCTCGCGCAACGTCTGATCGCCGCGGGACGCTCGCCAGCCGAGCCGGCGGCGATAGTCGAGCGAGGCACCTTGCCCGAGCAGCGGACCACGCTCGCCACCCTCGCCACCCTGGCGGCAGCGGCCGAGGAGCGCGGCGTGCGAGCGCCCGCCGTAGCTGTTCTCGGTCCGGTGACGGCGCTCGCCGAGCAGCTCGCCTGGCGTGAACCAGGTGTATTGGCGGGACTTAGCGTCGTCGTGACGCGAGCGCGCGCCCAGGCGAGCACGCTCTCGGCGCGGTTACGCGCGTTGGGTGCCCGGGTGATCGAAACACCCGCAATACGGATCGAGCCGCGCACCGTATCGCTGCCGCCGCTCGCCGACTTCGACCTGCTGTGCTTAACCAGCACCAACGGCGTCGAGCTGCTCTTCGAGCTGATACACGAAGGCGGCCTCGACGCACGCGCGCTCGCGGGCCTGAGCGTCGCCGCGATCGGCCCTGGCACGGTCGCAGCGCTGCGCGCGCACGGCGTCACTGCGGACGTCGTGCCCCAGCGTTTCGTCGCTGAAGGACTGCTCGAAGCGCTCGCCGAAGCGCCGCCGCCGCGTCGCGTGCTCCTCGCCTGCGCTGGCGATGCGCGTGACGTCCTGATCGAGGGCCTGCGCGCTCGAGGCTCGGATGTCCAGGCGCTCACGCTTTACGACACGATCGCCGAGCCGCTCGACGCCGCGGGCGCGGCCGCGCTCGCGGAGGCCGACTACGTCACATTCACCTCGGCTTCAACCGTCCGCTTCCTGCTCGCACAGACAAAGCCCGGTCCAAGTACGCGGCTCGTCTCAATCGGGCCGGTGACGAGCGACGCGCTCCGCGAGCACGGGCTCGAGCCGCATGTCGAAGCCGACCGGCACGACATCCCCGGCCTGCTCGACGCGCTGGTGGACGACGCGACGAGGCCCGGCGCGTGACCGCGCGCACCGTGGCTCGCGCCGCTCCGACCATCACGTTCCTGTCTGACTATGGCTACGCCGACGAGCTGGTCGGTGTCTGCCATTGCGTCATCGTGCGCCGCTGCCCCGGCGCACGGATCATCGACCTCGGCCACGGTCTCGCGCACCAGAACATCCGCGCGGGGGCACTGGCGCTCCGCGCTGCGCTGCCGTACGCGCCAGCCGGGGTACACCTGGCGGTGATCGATCCGGGCGTGGGCAGCGGTCGCAGGGCAGTCGCGCTGCGCACGCGCGAGGGATCGCGAATCCTCGTCGGGCCCGACAACGGGCTCCTTCTGCCTGCGGCGACGGCCTTTGGTGGCGTGAGGGACGCCGTCGACATCGCCGACTCGCCAGAGGCACTGCGACCGATCTCGGCAACCTTTCACGGGCGCGACGTGTTTGCCCCGGTCGCGGCGGCGCTCGCCGACGGAGTGCCAATCGAGGACGTCGGACGAGCGATCGCACCCGAGACGCTGGTCGCCCTCGAGCTGCCCCAACCGACGCCGGAAGGCGGCGCCTTGCGCGCGCACGTGCTGTCGATCGACAACTTTGGAAATGTCGCCCTCGATGTCGAGCCTTCCACGCTTGCCGGCGCGAGAAGCGTCGAGCTCGAGACCGGCGGCAGGCAGAGCGTGGCGCGGCTGGGACGCACGTTCGCCGACGTTCCACCGGGCGAGCTCGTCGCCTACAGCGACTCGCGCGGCTGTCTGGCTCTCGCGGTCAACCACGGCGAAGCCGATCAGCACCTTGGCGTCGGCGTCGATGACGAGCTCGTGCTGCGGGCACGATGAAGCTCGGCTCGCCGCGCATCCACCATCGGCGGACCGGATCGACCAACGCCGATGCACGGACGCTCGCCGCAGCTGGCGCGCCTCACGGCACCCTCGTCACGGCCGGCGAGCAGACGGAGGGGCGCGGGCGCGATGGCCGCAGCTGGTTTGCCCCACCGGGGAGCGCCCTGCTCTGCTCATTGGTCCTGCGCGATGTCCCGCCGCTCGTCCCGCTGCGCGCTGGCGTCGCAGTCGCGGAGGTGCTCGCATCGGAAGCGATGCTCAAGTGGCCGAACGACATCCTGATCGATGGACGCAAGGTCAGCGGAATCCTCGTCGAGTCGCGCCCGCGCGAGTCCTGGGCTGTGGTCGGCATCGGGATCAACGTTGCGGTCCCGCTCGCCGAGCTGCCCGACGAGCTGCGCGAGAC
>DATAJI010000360.1:0-1878 GCA_036262195.1 Solirubrobacteraceae bacterium | reverse complement strand
GCCAGCGGCTGGTCGATCCTGATTTAGTAGTCCGCGCGGCGCCGTCGATGACGTTGGTCCGTGGTTCGTCTAGAGCAGCTTGCGGAGTTCGTCGCGGTCGAGTCTGGCGTCGCGAAGGATTCCGCTGAGTGTGCCGCGCTTCAGCTCGCGGTGCAGAGGGACGACTAGAAAGATCGAGCGATCGGGATGCTTGAGACGCACATGGCTGCAGCGCTGCCGAATTGCTTCCCAGCCTTGCTGCTCGAGCGCTCGGATCAGCTGGGCGCCGGAGATGACCGGCAGGCGCTCGCTCACGCAGAGATTGGGAGCTTGCGCCGAACGACGCCGCTGTCGATCGGGCGACCCTCCTCGCGCAGTCCCTCGATGTACAACTCGAGCGCCTCGCGGGCGTTGTCGGTTGCGTCATCGAGATCCTCACCCTGCGTGTGTAGGCCAGGAAGCTCCGGCGCGTACACGTAGTAGCCACCTTCGGGCTGCGGCTCAAAAACAAACTCGATCTCACGTTGCTCTGCCATCTGACGAGGATACCCCTGAGCCGAGCGGACCGTGTGCCCTTGCCCGTCCCAATGAAATGATCCGTCAGACGCTCCCAAGTCGCGCGGGGCGACAACGTTATCCAACACGCCGAGACTGCTCCTTCGCCAAAAAGAGTCACGAGTCTGGAGCGGTCGCGAGCTCCTGCTGGCTCATCGTGGGTGTCGCTCGCCCGCCGGCAGTTGGAGGTAGTCGTCCTCTACGTCCAAAGCCCGGAGAGCGGTACGGCCCAGATCCGGTCGTCGATTGGGAGTGTGTGTTCGCCTGTGTAGACGATGATGCCGGCCTTGAAGCGTGGACCGAGTTTGTCGCGGAGCAGGCGCAGGCCGCGCGTGTCGGACGCGGTGACGACGGTCGCGGACTTGGCTTCGATCGCGGCGAGGTCGCCGGACGCGGCTTCGATGACGAGGTCGACTTCGCGTTTGTCGGTGTCGCGGTAGAAGTACAGCTCGACAGGTGTTGGGTTCCAGGTCGCTTGCTTGACGAGCTCCATGACGACGAACGTCTCAAACAGGCTGCCCGCGATCGCTCCTTGGTCGGGCGCCGAGTAGCCCTCCGCGTTGATGCCGATCAGGGTGGCCGCGAGTCCTGTGTCGCTGAGCAGCAGCTTGGGTGACTTGACCTGCCGGGCGCCGAGGTTCGCCGACCATGGACGCAGCCGGTAGACGAGGAAGAGCTGCGTCAGGAGTTCGGTGTGTGCTTTGACCGTCTTCTCGTCGAGCGAGAGCTCCCGGCCGAGGGCCGCGTAGTTGACGAGGCCGGTGGTGCGGGCGGCGAGCAGCCGGAGTAGTTGCTCGAGCTTGAACCGATCGACGCGAACGTCGACGACGTCCGGCAGATCGCGCGCGAGCGTCGCCTGGACGTAGGAGCGGAGGTAGCGCGAACGCTGACGCGGGGTCCGCTTGAGCGCATCCGGGAAGCCGCCGGCGATCACGATCTCGGCGCTCGCGGCACGACCCTTCGGCGCACCTGTCACGTGCGGTGGGGTGCCGTCGAGCAGCGCGTCGATGATCGAGTCGGCTCTGCCTTCGATCTCGGCCTGGGCGAGCGGCCAGAGGTTCACGTACTCGACCCTCCCAGGGAGCGCGTCAGCAACGATCCGGGCGGTGAGCAGGTCGGCCGAACCGGTCAGCAGGAACTGGCCGGGCGTCGGATCCGTGTCGAGGATCTGCTTCACAGCGAGCATCAGGCTGGGCGCCCGCTGGACCTCATCAATCACCGCGGGGCGCGGCAATGAGAGCGCGAACCCGTCCGGATCGGCCTTGGCCGCCTCACGCGTCGCCCCATCGTCGAGCGTGAAGTAGTGGGGAACGACGCCAGTCGCCTGGAGCTGCCGCGCGAGAG
>DATAJI010000359.1:0-9413 GCA_036262195.1 Solirubrobacteraceae bacterium | reverse complement strand
GCTCGCTGCGACCGGCGGCGTGGGGAGCTACAGCTGGTCGCTGACTGAAGGCTCGCTGCCGGCCGGGCTGAGCCTCGACGCTGCTACCGGCGTGATCTCCGGCATGCCGACGGCCGTGGCGACCGGGAGCGTGACCGTGGCCGCGTCCGATCCGGGCCTGCCGGCGCAGACTGCGAGCGTCGCTCTGCCGATCACCGTTACCGGGCCGGGCCTCGTCGGCGTCAAGATCAAAAGTCCGAAGCTCACCGCGACGATCTCCTGCAGCGAAGCAGCGGGTGCTACGTGTACTGGCCCGCTCGAGCTGACTGCGGTCGTGCACCTCACAGGCGGCAAACTCACTGCGGTCAGCGCCCGCAAGCGGCCGAAGCGCACGACGCGCACCGTGCTACTGGCGAGCAAGACCTATGCGGTCGCGGGTGGCACGAGCGCGACCGTCACGCTCAAACTCGGTCAGGTAGGCGCGAAGCTGCTTGCCAAGTACCGCACCATCCACGCTGAGCTGACCCTTGACGTTGGCAAAATCACCATCACGTCCGAAGCGGTCACGATCAAGCGCCGCGCAGCGCACGCAGCTTAGCGTGGCGCTGTCGCGTTGAGCAGTCGTCTGCGGCGGACCGGCTCGCGTCGCCCATCGGGCGACGAGCAGCGTCCGAAGTTCGAACTCGGGATAACACGATTCGGGCGCGATCGAGACTCCAATTCGACGACGGCGCAATCGCCACAAGCCCCGTGATTGCTGGGGCTCGCGAGTATCCCCCGCCAGACATCGCTTCGTAGAAGGGCAGGATCAATCGATATTTGGCCCACGACCGATGCCTCGTGGGCTAAGCGCAGCAGGCGACGACGGAGACGATGCCGAGAAACCCGCCCGTTTGCCGGCGTTCTTCCGAATGGCGAGACCCAGACTCGAACTGGGGACACCACGATTTTCAGTCGTGTGCTCTACCAACTGAGCTATCTCGCCGCGGCGCCGATGGTAGCGACTCTGTGAAGCGCTCCGGCGGCCCGCCTGGGCTAGTGCGAGGCGTCGGCCGTCGGCCAGCCGGCGCGCGGGTCCGGCAGTGGCGTGAGGCTGGCTTCGATGTCGGCGCGGCGCGATTCGAGCCAGGGCGGGAGAACGACGCGCCGGCCGAGCTCGCTCACCGGCACGTCATGCGCGAACCCCGGCCCGTCGTCGGCGATCTCATAGAGGACGCCGCCCGGCTCGCGGAAGTAGATCGAGTGGAAGAAATGGCGGTCGATGATCGGCGTGCTGGGGACGCCCGCTCCACGCAGACGCTCGTGCCAGAGCGGATGCTCGGCGACGGTTGTGCCCCAGGCGACGTGGTGGATCGTTCCGGCGCCCGGCAGAGCGCGATTGTCCGGCGGCGGATCGAAGCCGATCGTCCCGCCACGCCGTGTGCCGCGGAGCTCGAGCGCGTCCGCTGGGGTGCTCTCCGCCGCGAGCACCTGCTCGAGCAGGGCTCGGCTCGAGTCCTCGCGGAGGCTGTAGGCGCGCACGCCAGCGAAGCCGAGCAGGGCGTGCTCCGCCGGGATCTCCGGATGGAACGCGCGGAGCGGGACATCGGGAACGTCCTCTACACGCAGCTCGTGCTCGAGACCCTCCCGATCGGCGAGGCGAAGCGACCCCTCATCGGCGAAATGTGGGACCTCAAGCTGAGCCAGGCGCTCTGCCCAGAAGGCGAGCGAATCGCTCGAACTCACGCGCCAGATCACGCGATGTGCCATCCCGGCGCCGGCGCGGCCGCGTGCCGCTCCGGGGTACTCGAAGAACGTCATGTCGGCGCCGGGGGAGCCTTCCTCGTCCGCGTAGAAGAGGTGGTAGACGGTCGGGTCGTCCTGGTTGACCGTCTTCGTGACGAGGCGCAGTCCGAGCACCCCCGTGTAGAAGTCGACGTTGAGCGGCGCGTCGCCAGTGATCGCGGTGACGTGGTTGATCCCTTCGAGTCGCAGGTCTTGGAGGCTCACCAAACGCCCTTTCGCTAGGTGGTCACAGCGCGGACACCTATATCACGCGAAACTGGGACTACCGGCTGCCGCTGAGCAGGTCGAACCACTGCCACCCGAGCCGGGCGGCCCTGCGGATGAGCGCGACCGCGACGATGTCCCCGATCAGGCCTCCCGCCGCCCCTGCCGCGCCGCCGTACTCCACAGCCAAATCGCTCACCGAGGCAAGCTCGACCGTCCCGCGTCGAGCGCCGAACGCCAACGCGTAGCGCTCGCCGTTCACCTCGAAGGTGACGTAGGAGCCGAGTCCGTACCAGGGCCTCTTGACAACGGCGATCGCTGCCCGCTCGACTTCCCACTGGATCGCTTCAGATGTCATGAAGACGAGCCTTTCGTCGCTCAGCGCCAAAATGCCACGCCTGCCGTACGCCCCCCTGCCGTACAAGCGCCGGCCGCGCCTCGCCGTGGCCCACGACGCAAAACTCACCTCGTCGACGGCGACCTCCTGCTCCACGGCTTCCTGCAGCGGGAAGTGGCAGGCCGCGACGTGGCCTGGACCGAACGAGCGCAGCCGGGGCTCCCGCTCGGCGCAGAGATCCTGGGCGCGCGGGCAGCGCGTCCTGAACCGGCAGCCCGACGGGGGATGCCGGGGACTCGGCAGCTCGCCGCGGATCGCCACCGCGTCCTTGACCTTCTCGGCAGCCGGGTCCGGCGTCGGGATCGCCTTGATCAGGCCGTCGGTGTATGGATGGGCCGCTCGACGATAGATGTCATCGCCGCTGCCAAGCTCGACGAGCTTGCCCAGGTACATCACGCCGATACGGTCCGCGAGGTACTTCACGACCGCCAGGTCGTGCGAGATGACCACTGAGGCCGTCCCACGCTCGACCTGGAGGCGGCGCATCAGGTTGAGGATCTGCGAGCGGATCGACACGTCGAGCGCGCTGACCGGCTCATCGGCAACGATCACTTGCGGATCGAGCATCAAGGCTCGCGCCAGGCCGATTCGCTGGCGCTGACCACCCGAGAATTCGTGCGGGTAGCGCTCGAGCGCGTTCGCCGGCAGACCAACCTCGCGCAGCAGGTTGTGGATGCGCTCGTCCTGCTCCCTGCGCGTGCCGATTCCCTGGATCTCGAGTGGCTCGCGGAGGATCGCTTGCACGCGCATGCGCGGATCGAGCGACGCGTAGGGATCCTGGAACATCATCTGTAGATCACGCCGGGCCTTGCGCAGCGACCGGCCCTTCAACGCGAAGACGCGCTTTCCCGCAAGCTCTACGGTTCCGCCGTCCGGCGTCTCCGCGCCGACCACCAGCTTGCCTAGCGTCGTCTTGCCGCAGCCGGATTCGCCGACCAATCCGAGCGTCTCGCCGGCATCGACGTGGAGCGTGATGCCGGATACAGCCTTGATCGAAGCGACCCTGCGTTGCAGGATCAGCCCGGCTGTCACCGGGTACTCGCGGACGACGTTGTTGAGCTCGAGCAGATGGCGTGTCCCTTTCGCGCTCAGAGACGCTTTGGGCTTTGCCGCCTCTGGCGGGATGATTGTCGGTAGTCGCTCGACCGGCCCGTCGACGGGATGCCAGCAGGCGAACAGGTGAGCCGGGTCAGAGCCGTCGAGCGGCGGCTCCTGCTCGAGACACTGCTCGGTCGCACGCGAGCAGCGCGCCGCGAAGCGGCAACCAGCCGGTGGCGGATCGAGCTCTGGCGGAAGCCCCGGAATCGTGAAGAGCGCCTTGCTGCGATCCTGGTCGAGCTGCGGAATGGAGCCGAGCAGGGCCTGCGTGTAGGGGTGGCGCATTTCCCTGAAGAGCGCATCGGTGCCCGCCGTCTCGACGACCCGGCCCGCGTACATGACGTTGATGCGGTCGGTGCGTCCTGCGACGACGCCCATGTCGTGCGTGATGAGGAGCGTCGCCATGCCGAGACGCTCCTCGAGATCGTCGAGCAAGGCGAGGATCTGGGACTGAATCGTGACGTCGAGCGCTGTCGTCGGCTCGTCGGCGATCAGGACCTTGGGCTCGCACGCGAGCGCGATCGCAATCATCACGCGCTGGCGCAGCCCGCCTGAGAGCTGATGCGGGTAGTCGTCGAGCCGTTCACGCGGCTGCGGTAGTCCGACCAGCTCGAGAACCTCGAGCGCGCGGTCGCGCGCCTCATGCTTCGATGCGCCGCGGTGGCGGCGCATCGGCTCAGCGACCTGCTTGCCGATCGGCATCGTCGGGTTGAGCGAGGACTGCGAGTCCTGGAAGATCATCGCTATCTCGTTACCGCGCAGAGCTTGCAGATCCGCCTCGGGCAGGCCCACGAGCTCGCGCTCGGCAAGCTTGATCGACCCGCCGACGATTCGCCCGCCGTTCGGCAGCAGGCCGAGCAGCGAAAGCCCGGTCATCGACTTGCCGCAGCCTGACTCGCCGACCAGGCCGAGTGTCTCGCCAGGCGCGATGTGGAAGTCGACGTTGCCGACCGCCTCAACGACCGAGCGCGACAGCTGGATCTGCGTCGAGAGGTTTGTGACCCCAATTGCGGCTGGCAGCGGATTCACCTTTGCTCAGCGACGTCGCAGACGCACGTCGAGGGAATCGCGCAAAGCGTCGCCGATCAGATTGCAGGACATCACGACCGCGACGAGGCAGGCTCCCACCGGGTAGACGAGCCACCAGTAGCCGCTCGACACAGCGGTTTGGGCGTTTCCGAGCATGTCCCCCCACGATGCCGCCGGATACTGCAGACCAAATCCGAGAAACCCGAGGTAGGCCAGCGCCAGGATCGAGTCGGCGATCACGAACGTGATGTTCACGATGACCACAGACAGCGCGTTTGGAATCAAATGCCGCAACACGAGACGGCGCCGGGTGCCGCCCATGATCCGTGCGGCGATCACGAAGTCGCGCGTTCGCAGCGTCAGCACCTCGCCACGCACGAGTCGTGCCGGCACGAGCCACGAGAACACGCCCAGCAGGATGCTCTCCTCGAGGACGGTAGCGCTGTACTTCGTCGCGAGCACGAGCACGATGAACAGGAACGGGATCGACAGCATGACGTCGACGATGCGCATCATGAAGCCGTCGAGCAGGCCTCCGGCAAGCCCTGCGACGGCGCCGTAGACCGTCCCGATCAGCGTGGCGATCGCCGCCGAAAGGAAGCCGATCTCGAGCGCGGTCTGTCCGCCGAGCATGATCCGGCCGAGCTCATCGAAGCCGTTGTCGTCGGTGCCGAGAAGGTGCGTGGCGCTCGGACCATTGTCGCTGGCGAGCACGTTCGTGAAGGACTGGTCCGTGTGGTAGACGAGCGGGCCGATAAAGCAAAAAACCACGAAGAACAGAAGTAGCGCGAGCGCCACGACGGCAAGACGGTTCGAGAGGAATTCCCGCGCCGCGAGCCGCCAGCCGCTCGCCACGAACCCCACTTCGCCGCCCTCGGGCGCGCTCCCCGAAACATTGGGCGACCCGAACGAAGGAACGCCCTCGACGACCTGCTCGGCGCCGATCTCAGCCAAGGCGGATCCTGGGATCGGCGACGGTCACGGCGATGTCAGCAAGCAGGTTGCCGATCACCGTCAGGACCCCCGTGATCACGGTGTAGGCGAGGAGGATCGGGTAATCCTCGTTGCCGAGCGCATTCCAGAACAGCAGCCCGGTTCCGGGATAGTTGAACAGGACCTCGGTCAGGAGGTTCCCCGCGAGGAGCGCGGGAATCGAGAGCCCCACGAGGGTGACCATGGGCAGGCACGCGTTCCTCAGCAGGTGTCGCGTGAGCACCAAACGCTGCGACAGTCCCTTGGCGCGTGCGAGGCGGATGTAGTCCTGGGCGAGCGCGTCGAGCGCCGAGGAGCGCATGTAGCGGCTGAAGGACGCGACCGTGATCGCCGCGAGCGTGACGATCGGGAGCAGCAACTCCAACGGGTGGGTGATCGCCCCCCAGGTCGTCGTGATGTTGTCGCCCACCAACGCCGGCAGGACGTGCAAGTCGAGGGCAAAGATCTGAATCAGGATCAGGCCGAGCAAGAACGACGGCATCGAATAGAGCGTGAAGGTGACCCCCGTCACGGCGTAGTCGCCGACGCTATTGCGCTTGACCGCCTGCGCGATGCCGATCGGGATCGCCACGATCAGCGCAAGGAAAAGGCTCGCCAAAGACAGATACGCGCTGCGACCGGCGTTCTCGTCGAACAGCGCCGTGACGCTCTGCCCCTCCTTGTAGGAGTAGCCGAAATTCAGGTGCAGCAGGTTGTTCAGATAGGACAGGAACTGCGCGATCAGCGACCTGTCGTAGCCATGCGTTTTGTTCCACGCCTTGATCGCCTGCGGCGTGGCTTTCGGCCCGAGCACCGCGTTGACAGGGCTCGACGACAACGCGTGCAGCAGAAGGAAGGCGATCGCGGCGATGCCGAACGTGACGATCACCGCCGTGAACAGTCGCCTGATGATGTAGCCGGTCACTCCTCAACCAATCGAGAAGCTCGCACCTTGAACGCGCGGCTCCCTACGCCCCGTGTGGTCGGACGCGGAGAGCCTCGCTGGAGCATCAGTGCGCTGGCGCTACTTGTTTACGTGCCAGTACTGGGGATAGGTCGTGTACTGCGTGAGCGCGAGGAACGAGGACGCCGGACCCCCGATCTTGTTGCTGACCGCGTAGAGGAGGTCCTGGTTCGGCGTGAACAGGGCCGGGACGTTCTTGATGAGGTAGGAGCTCTCAAGCTTGACCGCGTCCGGGTTGGTGCCGTAGAGCGAGTTGTTGATCAGCTGGTTGGCCTCGGCGCTGCTGTAGGCGCCGAGGTTGTAGACCCCGGTCGTGTTGAAGATGCTGTTCGTGGTCGGATAGGGGTCGTCGGTGAAGCCGCCGAAGTACTGCACCGCCCAGTCGTTGGTGTACTTCTTGTTGGCGGGGTTCGCATCATCGAAGTTGGAGATGATGTAGTCGAACGTCTTGACGCCGAGCGTGATGTCGATGCCGGCAGCTGCCTTGGCCTCGGAGGCAAAGGACTCGGATTCGAGGCTCTCGTACCCCTGGAAGGACGACGGGACGTAGTACCAGTTGAACTTGAACGGCGTTCCCTTGGGGATTCCGGCGCCGCATTCGCCGGCGCCCGCGCCCGGCTTGGCGCACGTCGTCTGGCCGCCTGGCACGACCTTCCAGCCGTGGTTCTTGAGCAGCTTGACGGCCGTAGCCGGGCTGTACGGATACGGGGTCTTGACGGCGTCCGCCGGGGTGTACGGCGTCGGCGGCACTGTCGGAACCGGGCCATAGGCCAAACCGCCGGCGTTCTTGAAGACGCCCGTTAGGTAAGCCGGTTGATCCTCGAGGTCCGCGAGCGCTTGACGGATGTAGAGCTGGGAGATGATCGAATTGAAATGGCCGGTCGTGTCCTTGAAATTGAAGAACGCGGCGTTGAAGCTCAAGGCCGGGTAGCCAAAGACGCTGTAGCCCGCGGACCGGATCGCGGAGACCTGCGCCAGCTGCGAGCTATCGACAGTTGCGATATCCACTGCGCCGGTCTTGATCGCGTTGATCAGCGGCGTGAGCCCGGTGTAGGTAACCCCCTCGAGCTTTGAGTACGACGGCTTGGGTGATCCACCGTAGTCGGGATTCTTGACCATCGTCCAAGAGCTGTTCGTCGGGTTGAAGCTCTGGAGCTTGAACGGCCCATCCTCGATCTTCCACAGCGGGCTGCTGCCAAAGTCGGCGACCTTCCCGCCTTGCTTCGAGAGATAGTCGTAGATCCTCTTGGCGTTCGCCGGGACGTTGAAGTTTAGGTGAGGACCATTCGCAGACGCGATGTTCCAGGCTGAGCTCGGCAGCGCATACACGGCCCCCTGCAGCTGGTCGTCGAGGAGGTAGCCGGGGTTGAAGCGCTTCTTCAGCTTCATCACGATCGTGTACCTGCCGGTTGCCTTGATGCTCGCGAGGCTCTGCGGGAACTGGCCCGGCGTGAAGGCATACCAGTTCGCGGCGCTCTCCTTGACGGCCGCGAGCAGCAGATCGACGTCGAAGACGACGTCGTTGGCGACGATCGGCTGTCCATTCGACCACTTCCAGCCGTGCTTGAGCTGGATCGTGACGGTCTTGTCTCCGTCGCTGAACGCCGGCATGCTGGACGCGAGACCAACCGCGAGGTTGATCGATGGCGTGCCACCGGTCGGGGAGTTGTAGACGGGCAGCCACATGTCGTTCATGAAGAGCTGGGTGTCGAAAACCGACGAGTTTGCCTCCGGGACGATGGGAAAGATGTAGGTGGGGGTCGAGCCACTGATCTGGCTGAACGTGATCGTGCCGCCGTTGCTCGCGGTGCCGACGGGCGGCAAGCTGCCGTAGACGCCCGTCACCGAGGCGCCCGCACTCGCTGTGCCGGCGATGAGACCCAGGGTCCCAATCAGCACCGACGCGACAAGCAGTCGCCTTGGCTTGAGCAGGGTGCTACGACGGACTGCGCTTCCCCAAGAGCTCCGCATCGCGATGTTTACTCCTTCCCGGCGAACTCGCGCCCCGGAACAGGGGAGTCGAATGCGCTGATGTCCAAGGTATCGAGAGACTACCATTCGCTACTCCAGGCTAAAGATCGCTAACCATTAGCCAATCGTTGCTAACCATATGCTTAGAATCGCTAACATCCCCCGGGGCAGCAGCCCACACCACGTGTCGCCACGCCGATGGGTTTGCGCGCAACTAGCCGCAAGATCGTTCTAGACGCTGCCGCAATACCCTCCAAGCGCGTCACGATGATCTAGCCGGCCGAGCTCCGGCAGGTGGCGGCGTGAACCTCCTCAACGAGCTTGGCGAGGCTCTTCGCAACGGTATCGATCTCCTCTGTCAGCTTCGTGTTCTGCTGCAGCAGGTCGGTCTGGAACTGCGCCAGCTCATCGCGGTGCTTGGCCGCCGCCTCCTCGTTGGCTTGATCGGTGCGGGTCTGCGCCTTCTGGGCGATGATCACGAGGGCGCCGGTGTAGAAGGCGACCGCTGAAAAGACGAGATTCAGCAGGATGAACGGCGCCGGATCGAAGCCCTTGCCGTTGAGCAGCCCATGCCAGGAATGCGACAGGAAGCTCACGAGGTGATTGACGAACACCCAGGCGAGGATGATCCCCGAGCTGACGAGCAGGAACCCGACGGTCCCCATGCCACGGGCGACAGACTCCGAGACCCGCTCCATAAAGCTGCTGCCACCGGCATACGGCGACCGCTTGCCGCCGTCGGTCGACTGATAATGCTTGTGATGGCGCAGCGGGTCGAGCTTCGCGCTGAGCGCCGATGTCGTCTCGGTGGGCGTGACGGCCATCTTCTCCTCCGTTCTGGATCGCGACTGACGCCCTCGCGGACTGAGCGCCGCCTGGTAGTCCAACGACCGCATCGGACGGCGACGCGGCCCCGTGCGCGGGGCTTGCAGCGCGCGGGCCAGGGGTAGCCAGCGCTCCACCATGTCGCTCCACATCCTCGCCGCCTCGTTCAGCGTCTCCCATCTCTACGCG
>DATAJI010000358.1:0-5717 GCA_036262195.1 Solirubrobacteraceae bacterium | reverse complement strand
AGGACTGGATGTCCTCCACGCCGGCGCGCAGGATTTGAACAGCATTCTTGGCGAGTTCATCGGCAACTTCGGCTACCTGAACATCCCACTGAGTCCGACCTTAGAGTGGCTGTGGGCGCTCGCCACCGTCGTGCTGCTCGGTCTCGCGGTCAGCGTCGGACGAGCAACCGCACGCATCGCGATCGCCGGCTCGGTCCTGATCGCGGTCGCGTTTCCGATCTACCTATTCGCGGCCTCGCTTCGCTTCACCGGCTTCGGACTGCAGGGGCGCTACACCTTGCCAATCGCGGTCGTGATCCCGATCGTCGCCGCCGAGGCGCTGCGTCGCGGGCGAGCTCGCCTTCCGCCAGCGCTGCCGCCAGCGCTACTCGCCGTCGTCGCGCTGATCGCCGGCGCGGTGCAGCTGATCGCGTGGTGGACCAACGCCCGGCGCTACGCCGTCGGCGCGGGAGGCCCCACGTGGTTTCTCGGCGTCGCCCAGTGGAGCCCGCCGATCGGCTGGCTGGTGTGGGCGACCGTCGCCGTCGTCGCGTCGCTGCTCCTCGCCTTCTTTTGGATCGAGCCGCGAGCAGCCGCTCCTCGCCGAATATTTGCCGCGCGGCGGTTGCGATCCTGACGGGCTAGGGGAGAATGCCGTCGATGGTCGTCACGCAAAGCGCCAACGACTACGCCACAACGACGCGACTGCTCAGCGACGCTCTCGAGCGACGTGGCCTCACCATCTTCGCTCGTATCGACCATGCCGCCGGCGCGCGCGAGGTCGGCATGGAGCTTGCCGATGAAGCGGTCGTGCTGTTCGGGAATCCCGCCAGCGGGACGCCGCTGATGCAAAGCGACCCGCGGGTCGGTATCGAGCTGCCCTTGCGCATGCTCATCTGGCGTCAGGAAGAGGCGGTGCTCGTCGGCTACCGCGACCCGCGCGAGCTGCCCGGGACCTACGAGATCGCCGCCGATCAGTTGATCCTCGAGCAGATGGCGGCACTGCTCGACGCGCTGGCCAGCGAAGCCGCGAGCCAATCCGTCTGACGCGCGGATCGCGCGCTTTTGCGAGGCTCAGCCGGCGACCGTGCGGCGGAACAGAAACGCGCTGATCGCGGCGAGCACGAGCGCCAGTATCGGCAGCGTCGCACCGATCACCCCGGCGAGCGCCAGCACCAGCCCGACCACGCCAACCAGCCCGAGAACGCCGCCACCAACGGCGAGCCGGTAGGCCCGCCGCTCGCGCACCCGGCGCGGGGTGTAGCTGGGACGTTTCTGCAGGTCGCCCATCCGTATGACCATAGCGCGTGCGGCGTCGATAGCCCGTCGGCCGAGCACGCTCGGCGCCTGCGCCGTACGATCGCGACGCACGGGAAACGGGCGAGGAGGCGGCGCGGATGAGCCTGACCACGAAGCGGACCCAGGGCAAGGTTCCCAAGCAGCCCGCCGGGCACGATCTTTGCCCCCACCATTCCCTGCACGAGCAGGGCATCGGCGGCGAGCTTGCCTACGAGCTGATCTCCAACGAGCTGCTGCTCGACGGCAGCGCCAAGCTCAACCTCGCGACGTTCGTGACGACCTGGATGCCGAGCCACGCCGCGAGGCTGATGGCCGACACCGCTGACAAGAACATGATCGACAAGGACGAGTACCCGCAGACGGCGGCGATCGAGGCGCGCTGCATCAAGATCATCGCCGACCTCTGGCACGCCGACGAGCGGGAGAGCGCGACCGGCTGCTCGACGACCGGCTCGAGCGAAGCCGTGATGCTCGGCGCGCTCGCTTTGAAGTGGCGCTGGCGCGAGCGGATGCGCGCCGCGGGCAAGCCGACCGATAAGCCGAACCTCGTCACCGGCGCGAACGTCCAGGTCTGCTGGGAGAAATTCTGCCGCTACTGGGACGTCGAGCCGCGCCTCGTGCCGATGGAAGGCAACCGCTACCACCTCGATGCCGAGCAGGCGGTTGGCCACTGCGACGAGAACACGATCGGCGTCGCCGCGGTGCTCGGCTCAACCTTCGACGGCTCCTACGAGCCGGTCAAGGAGATCGCTGCTGCGCTCGACCGCTACGAGCGCGACAGCGGTATCGACGTGCCGCTCCACGTCGACGCCGCCTCGGGCGGCTTCGTCGCGCCGTTTATTCAGCCCAAGCTGGAGTGGGACTTCCGCATCCCGCGGGTGCAGTCGATCAACGCATCCGGTCACAAGTACGGGCTCGTCTATCCCGGCGTCGGCTGGGCGATCTGGCGCGACGAAGCCGCGCTGCCGAAGGAGCTGATCTTCGACGTCAACTACCTCGGCGGCCACATGCCGACCTTCGCGCTCAACTTCTCGCGTCCGGGCAGCGAGGTGATCGCGCAGTACTACATGTTCACGGCCCTGGGCTTTGAGGGCTACCGCGCGATCCAGCAGCAGTCCTCCGACGTGGCCCAGTACCTCGCCGCCGAGATCGCTGCGATCGGCCCCTACGAGCTGATCAGTGAAGGCTCCGAGTTACCGGTGTTCGCCTTTACGCTCCGCTCCGAGGTCAAGAACTACACGGTGTTCGACGTCTCGACGAGCCTGCGCGCGCGAGGCTGGCAGGTCCCGGCGTACAGCTTCCCGGAGAACAGGCAGGACCTCTCCGTCCTGCGGATCGTCGTTCGAGCTGGAATGACCTACGACATGGCCGATCTCCTGCTCGAGGATCTGCGCGACCGCACGGCGTGGCTGGAGAAGCTGTCGCGGCCAATCCAGGACGCGGAGCAGCACGACTCCGCATTCGCGCACTGAGTCGCGCGCGAATGCGGTCGTCGTCTGTGCTGCTCAGGCCTTGCTGGTGCTGCTGGCGCTGTGAGCGGCGCTCTTGCGCTCAGCGCCGAACGCTACGCCGCGCGGGAGGACCAGCACCGAAGCGGTGGTCGTCTCGACGAGGTACTCGGCTGCGGCGCTCAGGCTGACCTGGCCCTCGGTCGCGCCAGGGCGCGAGCCGACGACGAGCAGGTCGACGTTCTCCTGTGTCGGCAGCGCGAGCTGCGTGCCGCTGCGTGTGGCGAATGCCTCTGCTGTATCGCGTGCCGCGGGATCAACCTCGCCGCCCGGCAGGGCGACGTTGCGGATCTGCGCGTCAGAGCGGTTGCGCAGGCCGGCGGCGGCGATGGCGATCGCCGACGGGCCTCCGTCCATCAGGCGCAGCGCGGACTGGCCGGGCTGCACGTGACCGGGGGTCGTGTGCCAATCCGAGCCGAAGACGATGACGTTCGCCCGCTGCTCCTCGGCGAGCGCCCGCAGGCCCTCACCCGTTGAAGCGTGAACTACGACGTGGCGCTCGACGTCCTGGTGACCGCCCGTGCTGAACCACTCGGCGCCGCGATCGACGATCTGCTGCGCGTCGCTCTGTGCCTGGCGCTCACGACTCTCGTCGCTCTCGCGGCTGTGGCGCACGTAGGCGATCGAAACGCCCGAACCGCCGTCTGCGAGCAGGCGCCCAAGTGCCAGGGCGTCGTGGTCGTTCTCGGAACCGTCGAATGAGATGATGATGTTGGCTGACATTTTCTTTTTGTCCTTTCGGTCGCGGGCCCTTTGCGGGCTCGCGCAAATCTTTGGAGGCTCCCTAGTTATCGCACCTTTTAGCCATCAGCTCAAGTAATATCCTTTATCTAATCCATTAGTCCAGCTAATGCTTCAAGTGAGTCGCCTAAAGGTTTTCGTCGAGGTCGCCAAGCAAGGCTCGATCTCCGCTGCCGCCGAGGAGCTGTCCTACACGCAGTCCGCCGTGTCGCAGCAGATCGCCGCACTCGAGGCGGAGACCGGCGTGACGCTGATCGAGCGCCTGCCGCGCGGCGTCCGCCTCACGACGGCCGGCAGCACGCTGCTTGCACACGCCGAGGGGATCCTTGGTCGGCTCGCCGCCGCTGAAGCCGATCTGGAGGCGATCGCGGGGCTGCGAGGCGGGCAGCTGCGGATGGCCTCGTTTCCGACCGCCGGCGCCACGTTGATGCCGCTCGCGATCGCGATGTTCCGCGCCCAGCACCCGGAGGTCGAGCTGACGCTCGCTGAGGGCGAGCCTGAGGAGATCGCTCCGCGCCTCTACGCCGGCGAGTTCGATCTTGCGCTGCTGTTCGAGTTCGAGGGGACCAGCGAGTCGCTGGTCGGCGACCTCGTGCGCCAGCCGCTGTTTGAGGATCCGATGTTCCTGGCGCTACCCGCGGACCACCCGCTGGCCCGCCGGCGCACCCTGCGCCTCGCCGACCTCCGAGCCGAAGCGTGGGTGCAGACCTCTTCCTCGAGCGCCTGCGCGCGTCACGTCGTGCGCTGCTGCCACGTTGCCGGGTTCGAGCCGGTCGTCTCGTTCGAGAGTGACGACTACCAGACGGTGCAGGGACTCGTTGCGGCCGGCGTCGGCGTCGCGCTGATCCCCAAGCTCGCCGTCGCGAGCGCGCGGGAGGACATCGCGATCCGCGCGCTCTCACCTTCCAGCCCGGTCCGCAACGTGATCGCCGCGACTCCCGAGGGCTCACGCCTGACGCCCGCCGCCGAAGCGATGGGCGCGATCATGACGAGCCTGGCCGATCGCTTCGCTGACCCGGCGTCTTAGACCGCCGCGCGAGCCTCACGAATACGCTTCCGGCGCGCGATGCTGCTCTACAACTCCCAGGTCTCCGGCAATTGCTACAAGGTGCGACTGCTGCTCGCGCAACTCGGGGTCGCCTACGAGCGTCACGAGCTCAGCGTCGTCGACCGCTCGAATCGTGCGCAGCTGCTCGGCGAGCTGAACCCGGCGCTGCGCGTGCCGACGATCGTGCTCGATGACGGCCGGGCGATCGCCGAGTCGAACGCGATCATCTATTACTTCGCGAGCGGAACGCCCTACCTGCCGGAGGATGCCTATGAGCGCGCGAAGGTGCTGCAGTGGTTGTTCTTCGAGCAGTACAGCCACGAGCCGTACATCGCTGTCGTTCGCTTCTGGGTCGCCTTCGCGCCGAGGCCTCCCGGGTCGGAGGAGATCGAGGCGCGGCGTGCGAGCGGCTACCTCGCGCTGGAAGCGATGGAGCGCGCGCTGAGCGCAGCACAGTTCCTTGTCGGCGGCTGCTACACGATCGCCGACATCGCCCTCTACGCCTACACCCACGTCGCCGGCGAGGGCGGCTTCGAGCTTGAGCGCTACCCGGCCGTTCGCGCCTGGCTCGGCCGCGTCGCCGAACAGCCGGGACACGTGCTGATCAGCGCCTGATCAGCCTGGCGCCGAGGCGCCCAGCGCGCGCTCCCGCGAACGCTGGCGCAGGGCTGAGGTGGCCCAGAACAGGACCAGCGCCACGAGGCCGAAGGGGAGCACGATCGCTAGTGCCACGAGCGCGATCGCGAGGGCTACATCGAGCACCGCGAGCGCATCGTCCAAGGCTCGCTTCACCGGACCCGAGCCGCCGGCTCCAGCCCCCGCAGCCGCGGCGACGATCTGGAGGGAGACGCGGGCGTTGTGGCCCCGGGTCAGCAACGTGCCGACGCGATCTGTCGCCGCGGCAATCGCGTCGTCGACGCTGGCGATCTTCTGCTGGATCGTCTGCGCCTGCGTCAACGTGCTCGCGCCGGCGAGTGCCTTTACCAGCGCCGCGCGCTGCGCCTTCTCGTCGGCGAGCTGGCTGCTCGCTCGATCGTAGTTGTCCGTGATGTCGCTCCCCGACTGGTCGAGCGAGCGGACCGCCGTGAGGCTCGAGAGCGCTCCGATCAGTTGCGCCAGTCGCGTCGCGGGCACGCTCAGGC
>DATAJI010000357.1:0-2411 GCA_036262195.1 Solirubrobacteraceae bacterium | reverse complement strand
TCTGGCTGCTTGGATCAGCCGCGTGGGCGAGCAGCTCCGTGCGCACGCGCGCTGTCGTTTCCGCGTCTAGGTGAAGTGGCGCCGGCCGCTCCGCGGCCAGCCACTCGAGTTCGCTCTGTTCAAGCATCTTTGGCTCCTCGTTGTGTGATGTGGGTACGCACGCGGGCACGCGCGCGATGGACCCGCGAACGGACGGTCCCGACGGGCACATCGAGCGCCCGAGCGATCTCGCGGTAGTCAAGCTCCGCCCAGGCGAGCAGCAGCAGCGCCTCGCGGTCAAGCGGCGGCAGTGCCTCGAGCGCGGCCGCGAGCCGCGCGCCGAGCAGCTGTGCCTCGAGCCGATCGAGCGGCTGCTCGCTGGTCTCGCGCTCGGCGAGCGCAAGCGCGCGCCGACCGGCGCGGTCGCCGCGCTGCGCGGAGCGGAAGTGATGACGCAACAGATTGGTCGCGATCCCGTACAGCCAGGAGCTCGCGTCACCGAGACGCGAGTCATAGCGCCCGCGCCGATCAAACGCGAGCCGGAACACCTCGGCGGCGATGTCCTCCCCCGCAGCGCCCGCCCGGCTCGTGCAATAGGCGTGGATCGACGGCCAGTGGCGATCGAACACACCCGCGAACTCCTGCGGCTCACGCAACGAACGCGCGATCAGAATCGCGTCCGCGACATCCGCCGTCGCCCGGCCCGTGGACTTGAGCGAGGCCCGCCGCAGCGGACTACTCAGCGTGACTTGTTGATCGATGGAGGACATGATCCAGAACCGATATCCCGATCGGACCCAAAAAGTTCACGGACCGCGCATCCCCACCGGAGTCCAGCGAGCAATCGGGGGCGTGCACGCCTGCTCCGACACCAAGTGATCACGCTCGAGACACGCGGTCGCGTGGTCGCAGTACGCGAAAGCCGCCTCTCTACTCGTCCTCAGGCACGGGGCCGCGGGTTGCGGCTCGGCGGTGCGAAGGGCCCAAAGCAATGCAGTCCGCTGTCGATGAGTTGGGCTGCGCGTTTGACGTCGGCGCTCACGGCCTGGTGGACCTGTCTGGGTGTTCGGGCCCCGTTGAGTGTCCTGAGCGCTTGGAATTGGATACGCCAGAGTCCGAGCAGGGCGGTTGCTGCGATCTGTGGCTCGGGGTCAGTTGCGCTCATCCCGGCGCGCTCAGCCAACCGCTCGGCGGCCACGACGATAAGCCGGTCCAGCATGTCGCTCTGATAGGCGCGGAGCGACGGCGTGGCGTCGATCAGGTCGCCGACGCCTCGGATCGTGATCGTGGCGCCGCCTGAGTCGGGTCCGCCTGCGCGGCGAGCCAGGCAGTCATGGCGTGTCGTCGAGGAGCCGCAGCGCCGTGTCGATCGGCGAGAGTTTGGTTTCGGCCAAACCGGCTTGCAGCGAAGCCATCGTCGCGTCCAAGCGGTCAAGGACCAGCGCCTCCTTCGTCGGGAAGTAGTTGAAGACCGTACTCTCGGAGACCCCGCAACGCCTCGGCGACCTCTGATACGCGGACAGCGTCGAAGCCCGTTGCGTGAACATCACCGTTGCGGTGTCGCTCAGCTACTGAGAACGCCGTCGCTTTGGGCGCGGGCGATCACGTCGACCTTCTGCTGGTAGGAGTTCCGCCGCTCGGCCTCATCTGGCACCGGCGTCGCGCCGAACCTCAGCGCCTCCCATTGAAGAAGGCGCTGCAGCTCAGGATTCTCGTTGTGGTAATCGAACAGCCTTCCGGCAAAGGTCCCTCGTCGTCTTCGCGACCCCGGAGCGCCGCGCTACCTCATCGACGCTGAAGCCTCCCACGCCGCTCGCGCTGAGCAACTCGAAGGCAGTACCCAGCACCGCGTCGCGGGACCGTCGACACAGCCGTCAACCCGCGGTACGAGTTCTCGCCGGCGATCGGTGGATCGGCGGGTGAGCCGCCAGTTCGTGGCGGCAACGTAGTGCTCCCGCACGCTAGCTCTGCCGCTGTCCCGGCTCGTTTACCTGCTAGCCTCGAAGTTGAGGGCATCCAGCATGATGTCGGCGAAGGTGCTGGCAGCATGATTTGACTTCCGCCAGTTCTCGCATGTCCGAGCGGAGGTCGATTTGCCCGGTTCGCCGGAGTCGCAGGCATATCTCGGCGGAGGCTCTGTCTCGCCGAGGGCGGTGCCCAGGATTCTCGCCGTGGCGGCGGCGCGAGCGTCCGCTGGCATGGTCATACCAGAACTCGCGAAGCGCGGCGCCCATGTCCGCGGGCGTATTTGCGACCCGAAGCAGACCGACTCGGTTCGTCACCTTGGTATGCCAAGCGTGGCCTGCTGGGAAATGCGCTGACCTTGCGGGCGATCGTCGGACGCGAGCCACGGACGCTCAAGGCCTATATCGAGGAGCTGGCCGCTTCTCCATCAACAAGGGGAGGATCACGATGAACACCACACTAAGTAC
>DATAJI010000356.1:0-3446 GCA_036262195.1 Solirubrobacteraceae bacterium | reverse complement strand
GAGTCGCGGGCCGAGGTCACCTACGCCAACGAGTTTCTGCGCTGGTTCAGCGAGGAGGCGGTCCGCCTCGATGGGCGCTTCGCGATCAGCCCGAATGGCGCGAACCGGCTGATCACGATGCGCCAGGCGGTCGGTCCCTGTCTGTTGATCACCCCCTGGAACTTCCCTCTCGCGATGGGTACGCGCAAGGTCGGTCCAGCCGTCGCCGCGGGCTGCACGATGGTTGTCAAGCCGGCCCAGCAGACGCCACTGTCGATGCTCGCCTTCGCCGCGGTCATGGTCGAGGCCGGCCTGCCGCCCGGGGTCCTCAACATCCTCACCGCGTCGAATGCCGGCGAGGTCACCGACCCGCTGTTCGACGACCCGCGGTTGCGCAAGCTCTCCTTCACCGGCTCGACGGAGGTCGGCCGCCGCCTCGCGGCGCGGGCGATGGATCGCGTTCTGCGCGTCTCGATGGAGCTCGGTGGGAACGCGCCGTTCCTCGTCTTCGAGGATGCCGACCTCGACGCCGCGGTCGACGGCGCGATGCTTGCCAAGCTGCGCAACGTCGGCGAGGCGTGCACGTCGGCGAACCGCTTCCACGTCGCGGCGCCGCTCGCCGACGAATTCGCGCGCCGCCTAGCGAAGCGGATGGAGCGGCTGCGACTCGGCCGTGGAACCGAGCCCGACACTGACCTCGGACCGCTGATCGACCAGATCCAGCGCGAGAAGGTCCACGAGCTCGTCACCGACGCCGTCGAGCGCGGCGCCAAGACCCTCACCGGCGGTGAGCCACTCGACGGGCCGGGCTACTTCTACCGTCCGACGGTGCTGGCCGACGTGCCTCGCGACAGCCGCCTGCTGTCGGAGGAGGTCTTCGGCCCGGTCGCGCCGATCGTCGCATTTGACAGCGAGGACGAGGCACTCGAAGCGGCAAACAACACCGAATACGGCCTCGTCGCCTACCTCTTCACCCGCGACCTGGACCGCGCGCTGCGCGTCAGCGAGCGGCTCGAGACCGGGATGGTCGGCCTCAACCAGGGCATCGTCTCCAACGCTGCCGCTCCCTTCGGCGGCATCAAGCAGTCGGGCTTCGGCCGCGAAGGCGGCCACGAGGGCATCAACGAATACCTCTCGACGAAGTACGTGGCGCTACCGGCGTAGCCGGGAGAGTTGCTCGAAACCGGCGCGATCCTCGCACTCGCCCTCGCAACCTACGGGGCGAGGCGGAAAGGCGGGTAGCTGTCGGTGACCAGCACGTGGGCGTATGCGATCACGCGGTTGGTCCAGCGGCCCACGCCAACGAGGAAGTCGAACATCCCGCGCGGGTAGCGACCGGTGAAGACGATCGCGAACCAGGCGGCGATCACGACGAAGAACGCGGCGATGTAGAGGAAGAACAGCGCCACGTAGTGTGGGATGGCCAGCAGCCACTTGACCAGCGGAAGCCAGCGGTTGAGGTCGTTGCGGGCGTCGGGATAGGGGAAGTCGAGGTGCACCGACTGGTGCTCGTCCGTGGACGGATAGCGGTCGTCCATCAGTGCCAGGTAGACGCCAACTCGGGCAGAGAACCGCATTAGCTCAAGGTTCCAGTCAAACCACCAGCGCGGGTACTTCTGGCGGAAGAGGATCAGCAGCAGCGTTGGCAGCACGACCAGGCCGGCAGCGCCGATAGCCCCGGCGGCCCTCCCGCCGCCGTAGGCGTAGCCGCCGCCCTCGATGAGGGCGATCACGATCGCGATCGGGATGAGTAGGAACAGGCGGAAGAACGTGGTCAGACGGTTCAGCGGGCGGTCCGGGTAGTCGACCGAGTACTGCACGGGATATGGCCCGTCGGCGTTCATGAGCTGCCTTTCTGTCGGGTGCCCTCGTTTGAGGAGTATCGCTTTGGACGGTAGGACGGGCTGGCTACGCGGCGACGTCTCCGCTCACGTCCCGCTAGAAGCGTGCGATCTGCGTAAATATCGTCCGCGAGCTGGCGCCGATGCCAGTGCAGGTTGAGGGAGTCGAATGACAGGAGCCGGCGCACCGAGCGGTGTTGGCGTCGGCTGAGGCCCAGAATGAATCGGATCAGGTGCCGCGCGTGGATTCGACGAGCGTAGTGACAGACGCGACCGCGACATCGACGCAGTCCGCGGAGCGTTGCGGCGTGGCCGTCTTAGGAGCCGGTGCGCTTGGCGTAGCGATGGCGGCTCGGCTCGGCGAGACGGGCCGCGAGGTGCGACTGTGGAACCGCACGCCGGCGCGTGCCAGAGCGGCTGCGGCGCAGGCCCGCGGTGTCACGGCGGTCGCTACGACGAGTGAGGCAGTGCGCGACGCTCTCGTCGTCGTCACGGTGCTCCGCGACGGCAACGCCGTCGCCGAGGTCATGGCCGAAGCGATCGGCGCTCTCGGTAAGGGTGCGGTGTGGATACAGGCGAGCACCGTAGGCCCGCGCAGCGCCAGTGCTCTCGCTGACCTGGCTCGCCATCACGGCGTCGCTTACCTCGACGCGCCCGTTTCTGGGAGCACGACGCCGGCCCGCGAGGGACGGTTGGTGTGGCTGGTCGCCGGCGAGGATGGCGCGCTGCGCAGTGCACGTCCGGTGCTTGATGCCCTGGGGTCCACGGTGCTGCACGTCGGGACCGGGGTCGAGGGCAGCTCCCTGAAACTTGCGGTCAATGCTTGGATGACTGCGGCGACCGTCGCGATGAGCGACGTGCTCGCGCTCTGCGACGCGCTCGGGATCGATCACGCAACGTTCGTGGCGGCGCTCGAGGCCGGGCCGCTGGCGATGCCCTACGAGTTGCAGAAGGTCGCCGCGATGGATGCCGCTAGTTACGCACCCGGATTCGCGGTGCAGCTCGCGTTGAAGGACATCGAACTAGCAGCGGAGCTGGCTGTCCCGAGCCCCTTGCTCCGCGTCGTCCATGATCGACTCGAGCAAGCGGTCGCCGCTGGACACGGCAGCGACGACCTGGCTGCGGTCGACTATCTGCGAAAGAGCGTCTGAGCGCTAGCTGAAGTTCCTCGGGAGGTTGGTAAGTTTGGTCATCCGTTGGCCCCGCACCGGCTCCGTACCCCACGACCGCTGCATATCACGCCTTGAACGGCTGACTTCGGGCGCCCGAACCAACGCTGCCGGTCAGCTCAGCCGGGAGCGCGCGAGGCCGGTGGTGGGTGGCGGCTGAGGGCGAGGACGCCAACGACCATTCCGGCGAGACCGAGCAGCTCACCGACGCGGGCGAACGGGCCGGCGTCGATGTGCTCGCCAAACATCAGCTCGCCGATTGCGATTGCGACGAGTGGCTCGAAGATCGTGATCACCGGCAGCGACCAGCCGAGTTGCCCGGCCTGGAAGGCGCTCTGGTTGAGCAGCAACCCGGTGACGCTCGCGACGATCAGCGCGTACGGCGCCCAGTTGCTCAGCGCCGCCGGCAAGCCGTGGTCGAGCAGGTGCCCGGTCGTCTCGGTGACCGCGCCGGTGA
>DATAJI010000355.1:0-5800 GCA_036262195.1 Solirubrobacteraceae bacterium | reverse complement strand
CAGCTGGTCGAGCCAGCTGATCGAGTAGGCGCCGACACGACGCGGGAGCACGGACTGCTCCCAGAGGTCGGCCGGCAGTGCGAGCCCCTGGAGCGGAACGAGCGCCTCGCGCAGCCGCTCGATCCCGGCACCCGCCGCCGGATGGCGGTCGATGCCTTGCCACGACGGTAGAAAGACCGCGAGCGAGCGGCGCTCGGCCGGCTCGATCTCGCGCCGATGGACGGCGAGCGACGATCGCCGTAGACGGCGCAGAACCTCCGGGTCGCACCACTCGGGTTCGCCGACATGAGCGAGCGGATGAGACGCCGGGCGAAGCTCGCCACGCAGCAGCAGCCCAGCCGCTTCGAGCTCGCGCAGGGCGCTCGACGGATCGACGCCGTAGCGAGCTTGTAGCTCCGCCGTCGTAAACGGTCCGTGCGTCCTTCCGTGTCGAGCGGCTAGCTCCCGCAGCGCGCCGTCGACCGGCTCGAGGAACGCCGCCGGCAGGCCCGCCGGCGGCACGACCCCAAGGGCATCGCGATAGAGCCCGGCGTCCTCCGCGGCGATGTAATGGCCCGCGCGGGCGATCCTCACCAACGCAGCACGGCGCTCGCGCACCAGCTCCTCGAGCATCGCGGCGGCATCCAACGGTGCGAGCACGCGGTCGCGAACCTGCGCGGCGGTCAATCCGCCGAGCGCACGGAGCACGTCGTGAAGCTCGTCGCGCGACGTCGCCTGGCGCTCCGGCGAGAGGCGCTGGAGATCTGATTCGAGCTGCTCGAGCGCGCCGGCGTCGATCAGCTCGCGCAGCTCCTCCTGGCCGAGCAGCTCGCGCAGCAGCTCGCGGTCGAGCGATAACGCGGCCGCTCGGCGCTCGGCGCTCGGCGCGTCCCCCTCGTACATATAGGTGGCGACGTATTCGAAGAGCAGAGCGGAGGCGAACGGCGAGGCGAACGGCGTCTCGACCTCGACCAGCGAGACCTCGCGCGTCTCGAGACCACGCAGGAGCTCTTCGAGGCCGGCCAGGTCGAGCACGTCCCGCAGGCACTCGCGATAGGTCTCGAGGATCACCGGGAAATCCGGGTAGCGCCGCGCCACCTCGAGCAGCGACTGCGCCTTGAGCCGCTGCTGCCACAGCGGCGTGCGCTTGCCCGGCCGCGCGCGGGGGATCAGCAGCGAGCGGGCGGCGTTCTCGCGAAAGCGAGCCGCGAACAGCGCCGACGCGGCGAGCTCGCCGACGACCAGCTCCTCGCTCTCGCCCGGTTCGAGCACGATGAGGTCGGCGCCCGGCGGCTCATCGGTATCAGGCAGGTGGAGGATGATTCCGTCGTCCGAGGCGATCGCGTCAGCCTCGATCCCGGCGCGCTCGCGCAGCCGCGCCGAGAGCGCCAGCGCCCAGGCGGCGTGGACGCGGCGACCGTACGGCGAGAGGACGCAGAGCCGCCAGTCGCCGATCTCGTCGCGAAAGCGCTCGACCACGAGCGTACGGTCCGATGGCAGGACGCCGGTCGCGGCGCGCTGATCGCGCAGGAACTCGAGCAGGTTGCGCGCCGCCAGCTGGTCGAGGTCGTAGTCGCGCTGCAACACCTCCTCTGGCTGATCGACGGCCCAGCGCGAGAAGGCGCCAATCGCCTCGCCCAGCTCCTTGGGACGGCCGACGCCGTCTCCGTGCCAGAACGGAACCGCGCCCGACGCACCCGGCGCGGGCGTGACGACGACGCGGTCGCGCCCGATCTCCTCGATCCGCCACGCGGTCGCCCCGAGCAGAAAGGTCTGTCCCGGCCGCGCCTCGTAGACCATCTCCTCGTCGAGCTCGCCGACCCGTCTCCCGTCAGGGAGCGTGACCATGTAGAGCCCGCGGTCGGGGATCGTGCCGGCGTTTACCACCGCCAGCTTCTGTGCACCCTTGCGCGCCCTGATCGTCCCGGCGATGCGATCCCAAGCGATCCGGGCTCGCAGCTCGCCGAACTCGCTCGACGGATAGCGCCCGTCGAGCATGTCGAGGACGTTCTCGAGTAGCTCGCGCGACAACTCCGAATAGGAGTAGGTGGCGGTGACGAGTGCGAACAGCTCGTCGACCGAAACCGTCTCGGCCGACGCAGCGATCGCGACGATCTGCTGCGCGAGCACGTCGAGCGCGTTGCGCGGCACGACCGTCTGCTCGATCCGGCCTTCGCGCATCAGCTTGACGACCACCGCGCACTCGAGCAGGTCGCCGCGGAACTTAGGGAAGATCCGACCTTTGCTGACTTCGCCGACGCCGTGACCGGCGCGGCCGATCCGCTGCAGGCCACGTGCGACCGACTTCGGCGACTCGACCTGGATCACGAGGTCGACGGCACCCATATCGATGCCGAGCTCGAGCGAGGAGGTCGCCACGAGGCAGGGCAGCTCGCCTGCCTTCAACAGCTCCTCGATCGTCGTACGCTCCTCGCGCGCCAGCGATCCGTGGTGGGCGCGCGCGATCTCAGCGGTCGGTAACCCGTCTGCGCCAGCGACCTCGGCCGAGTGCAGCTCGTTCAGGCGCAGCGCCAGGCGCTCGGCGGAGCGGCGGCTGTTGACAAAGATGATCGTCGAGGTATGCGAGCGAACGAGCTCGAGCAGCCGCGGATATATCGCGGGCCAGATCGACCGCACGACCGACTCGCCACCCTGGAGTGGGTCTAACGGATCGGCGCCGTCCGGCGGCGTCGGCGCCGCCATCGACTCAACCGGCACCGTGATCTCCAGATCGAGCCCGCGCGAGGCGCTGGCGTCGACGATCGTCGCGCTGCGAGCGGGCCCGACCATGAAGCGTGCGACCTCCTCGAGCGGGCGCTGCGTGGCTGAGAGGCCGATCCGCTGGAGCGACGCGCCGTCTCGCAATGCCTCGAGCCGCTCGAGTGTCAGCGCAAGATGGGCGCCGCGCTTGGTCGCGGCGACGGCGTGGATCTCGTCGACGATCACAGCTTCCGTGTCGGCGAGCAGCTCTCGCGCGCGCGAGGTCAGCATCAGGTAGAGCGACTCCGGAGTCGTGATCAGGATGTCCGGCGGATGGCGCAACATCGCCGCACGTTCGCGCGGCGGCGTGTCGCCAGTCCGAATCGCGACGCTGACGTCGAGACCGAGGCCGCGCAGCGGTGTCCGCAAATTGCGCTCGATGTCGTAGGAGAGCGCCTTCAGCGGCGAGACGTAGAGGAGGCGTGTGCGTGCCCGCGGCTCGTGCGACGACGAGCGCTCGCGGACGAATTGGTCAAGCGCCCAGAGAAAGGCCGCGAGTGTCTTACCCGAGCCGGTCGGCGCGGAGATCAGGACGTTCTCGCCGGTTGCGATCGCGGGCCAGGCCTGGGCCTGCGCGGGAGTCGGCGCTTCGAAGGCGTTCTCGAACCAGTCGCGGACCAGCGGCGTGAACTGACTCAGTGGCATCACCAGCGACGTTAGCGCCCCGGCAGGCCGGCCAGCGCGCGCGCCCGCGCGAGAACGGCGTCGATCATCGGCTCGGTCAGCCGACCGGTGAACGTGTTCTGCTGGCTCGGGTGGTAGCAGGCGAGCAATCCGGGCCCGCTCGCGAGCGAATACTCGGCGCCGTGTCCGAACCGCGGCCGCGGCCGCGCGCGAACGTCGTACAGCGCCAGTGCGGCATTCCAGGCGAAGCCGCCAAGGCAGACAATCACGCGTAGCTCCTCGAGCAAGGTGAGCTCGGCGCGGGCGTAGGGCAGGCAGCGATCCAGCTCAGCCGGAGTCGGCCGGTTCGCCGGCGGTGCACAGCGAACCGCCGCCGTGACGAATGAGCCGCGCAGCTCAAGACCGTCGTCGCGCGCTCGCGACGCTGGCTGATTTGCGAGGCCGGCGCGCCAGAGCGCCGCGTAGAGGAAGTCGCCCGAGCGATCGCCAGTGAAGACGCGGCCGGTACGGTTCGCGCCGTGCGCGGCGGGTGCGAGCCCAAGCAACGCGATCCGCGCGGCGCCGTCGCCGAAGCCGGCGACCGGACGGCCCCAGTACTCCTGGTCTGCGAACGCGGCCTTCCGCTGCCGCGCGACTTGCTCGCGCCACGCGACGAGTCGTGGGCAGGCCCGGCAGTCCTCGATCTGTGCGGCGAGCGCTCGAAGGCGCTTGTCACGTAGGCTCTGCTCGATGCGCTCACCGTACACCGCCGTATTGTCGCTGGGCCTGGCGCTCGCCCTGGGTGGCTGCGCGCTAACTGCGAAGGACACCCCACCCCGGACCGCCAAGGGGGTCCTCAAAGGGATCAGCGACGCGGTCAGCAGCTTTTCGAGCGACGCCAAGGCCGGCGAGGGCAGCACGATCTGCAACAGCGTCTTCAGTAGCGCGCTTGAAGCGCGCCTCAACAAGCACGGCAGCTGCACGACAGTCGTCAACAACCAGCTTGCGAGCGTCTCCAACTACACGCTTACGATCACGAAGTACGGCGTCAGCGGCAACACGGCGGAGGCCGTCGTGTCGGCGGCCGACAACGGCAAGCAGCGCCTCTACACGCTGCACCTGCTCAAGCAGACCAAGGGCGGCTGGCGGATCAGCTCACTCGGCTAGCGCCGTCCCGTACTGCCGCGCGTAGTACTCCCGGTAGGCGCCTGAGCGGATCGGCGCCCACCACCACTCGTTGTCGCGATACCAGGCGACGGTGCGCTCGATGCCCTGTTCGAAGCGCGTGCCGGCACGCCAGCCGAGCGCCGCGACCTTCTCCGAGCCGAGCGAGTAGCGTCGGTCGTGGCCGGGCCGGTCGTTGACGAGCTCGATCAGCGACTCGTCAGCACCGCAGAGCTCGATGATCCGGCGCACGACTGTTAGGTTGTCGCACTCGTCCGGCCCGCCGACGTTGTAGACCTCGCCGGGGACTCCGTGCTCGAGGACGTGCGAGATGCCGCTGGCAAAGTCCTCGACGAACAGCCAGTTGCGGATGTTGCGCCCGTCGCCGTAAACCGGAAGGCGGTCTCCATGCACGGCGTTGAGGATCATCAGCGGGATCAACTTCTCGGGGTACTGGTACGGGCCGTAATTGTTGGAGCCGCGACAGATCAGCGTCTCGAGCCCGAACGTGCGCTGGTATGCGGCGACGAGCAGGTCGGCGCCGGCCTTCGTCGCGCTGTATGGAGAGGAGGGCTCGAGCGGCGAGTCCTCCGTGAACGAGCCCGCCTCGATCGAGCCGTAGACCTCGTCGGTCGAGACCTGGAGGTAGCGAACCCCGTGCCGGCGCGCGGCCTCGAGCAGCACGTAGGTGCCGAGCGCGTGCGTGCGGACGAAGGCGTCCGGCTCGGCGATCGACCGGTCGACATGCGTCTCGGCGGCGAAGTTGACGATCGCGTCGGCGCCGGCGAGCGCCTGCTCTACCGCCACGGCGTCCTCGATCGCGCCGTGAACGAACGTGAAACGGGCATCGGTCTCCACGTCGCGCAAGCTCTCACGGCGGCCGGCGTAGGTGAGCTTGTCCAGCACGACCACCTCGTCGTCGCTGCCCGCCAGCCGCGCTCGCACGAAGTTCGAGCCGATGAAGCCGGCGCCACCGCAGACGAGCAGCTTCATCGCGCGAGCCCCTGCGTGACTTCGGCGAGGTAGACCGCGAGGCCATCCTGCCAGGGCGCCAGACGGGGTACCTCGGGGCGCTCACTCGCGAGCACGCTTCGGGCAGGTCGCTCCGCGGGGCGTGGGAAGTACGCCGTCGTCACGGGAACCACCTTGCATTGCGCGCCGGATTGACGGAAGACCTCCGCCGCGAAGTCAGCCCACGAGCAATCGCCGCCGCCAGCGATGTGCATGACGCCGACGAGCTGACGTTCGCCGACATCGACGAGCGCTTCGGCAAGATGCCCGGCAAACGTCGGGC
>DATAJI010000354.1:0-3697 GCA_036262195.1 Solirubrobacteraceae bacterium | reverse complement strand
GTCAGGTGGACCTCCTCGCCGTCGAGCGTGACCGCGCCGGCGGACTAGGCGTACTCGCGCGTGACGCGGCGTGAAGCCGATGCGCCCGCCGGAGCGGATCACGATGATCTCGCCGCCGACATGCTCGAGCAGCCAGCCGATGTCGTCGGGGTGAAAGCCCGCTTCGGTCCCGTCGACCGCGGCAACGACCATCGTGTCGAACTGCTCGTGGCCGACGAGCTCGAGCAGGGCGTGTCGCAGCGTGCGCCCGCGTTCGATTCGTGAATCGACTGGCACGCCAGCCAGCATCGCGCGTTGCTCGACGACCTCGAGCAACGGCAGGCCGGATTCGCACTCGCGCGGCAGTGCGGTGTCGAGCGGGAGGTGCAGCGGGACCCGGGCGAGAAACGCCGGCACCAGCGTCGCGTCTTCGTTGCGCGCGATCCGCAGCGCCGCATCGAGACCACGCTGCGACAGACCTTGCGCGACGAACGGGAAAACGATGCGCGACGAGGACGGTGTCAGGTGGCGTGGGCGGCGTGATCGCAACTCGCGCGACGCGATCGCCGCGAGCAACGCGACGAGGATGACCGCGAGGATGATTGAGGGTGCATTCATAGGGTTGCCTGCGCTCGGTCGGCGACGATTCGCAGGTCGACGCCGGGCAGCTCGCGCAGCAATTCGTAGGGTAGCGCCGGCTTGGACAGTCGCTGCAGTGGTCCCCGCGGGTTCGGCCGGCCCATGAGTATGTAAGTAGTGCCGCGATCGCGAGCGACGCGCGCCGCGATGTCGGCGACGCTGTCGCCCTCCTCGACGATTAGGTGCGCCCCCAGCACCGACGCGAGGCGACGAATCGCAGCCATGTCCGGCTGCTGCTCGAGTGCGCCGAGCGTTCCAGGCTTCGCGACGTGCAGGAGGTCCAGCTCGGCGCTGAGGCGCTGGGACGAGCGGTAGGCACGGCGCACGACGCGCTGCGAGGCTGGGGTGAGCTTGACCAGCGCGAGCAACCGCTCGCCGACAGCTTGCGGCGCCGCGGTGTAGGTGAGGCGCTCATCGCGTACCGGCCCGGCCGGTGTCAGGCGCTTGGCCTCCACCTCCTCGGCAACCTGCCGCAGCGCGACCTCACGCAGCGCGGCGAGGTTCTCCGCCTTGAAGAAGTTGTTCAGCGCCGCCTCGATCCGGTCCTGTCGGTAGATCTTGCCCGCCTTGAGGCGCTCAATCAGCGCGCGGGGGGTGAGGTCGATCAGGACGACCTCGTCGGCAGAGTTCAGGACCGTGTCGGGAATCGTTTCGCGCACGCGCGTGTTCGTCAGGTCGGCGACCTGGTCGTTGAGGCTCTCGAGGTGCTGAACGTTGACGGTTGAGAAGACGTCGATCCCGGCGCGCAGTACGTCCTCGACGTCCTGCCAGCGCTTCGGGTGCTCGACGCCGACGGCGTTGGTATGCGCCAGTTCATCGATCAGGCAGAGCTCGGGCGCGCGCTCGAGGATTGCCGGCAGATCCATCTCCTCGACCGTCGTCTCCCGGTACGGGACGCGGCGCCGTGGCGTGAGCTCGAGTCCGCCGGCCTCGGCGTCGGTCTCCGCGCGGCCGTGCGACTCGAGGTAGCCGATCACGACATCCCGGCCGCGATCGGCCTCGGCCTGTCCCTCCTGCAGCATCCTGTAGGTCTTGCCCACGCCCGCAGCCATGCCGAGGAACACGCGGTGCGACCCCCGTCGCGGCGACTCAGTCAACGTGGCCTCGCTCGGGCTCTAGCCGCTGGCGTCCGCAATGTGCGCTCCGGCGCCGCGGATCGCGCGTCGCAACGAAATTCGCCGGCAGCTCGGCACCCAGCGCCCGCCGCGGCGGTCGCTAGCCGCCGAGGATGTTGTGCACGATGAGGTCGATTGCCTTGATTCCGATGAACGGGGCGATGATTCCGCCGAGGCCATAGATCAAGAGATTACGCCTCAGCAGCGCGCTAGCGCCGATCGGCCTGTAGCGGACGCCACGCAGCGACAGCGGAATCAGAAGCGGGATGACGATCGCGTTGAAGATGATCGCCGAGAGGATCGCGGACTCCGGCGTACCCAGGTTCATGACGTTGAGGACCCACAGCGGGCTCTTGCCGCCGCGCGTAGTGGCGTAGGTCGTGATGAAGATCGCCGGCAGGATTGCGAAGTACTTCGCGACGTCGTTGGCGATCGAAAACGTCGTGAGGGCGCCGCGAGTGATCAGCAGCTGCTTGCCAACTTCGACGATCTCGATCAGCTTCGTCGGGTTCGAATCGAGGTCGACCATGTTCCCGGCCTCGCGTGCAGCCTGGGTACCGGTGTTCATCGCCACGCCGACGTCGGCCTGGGCGAGCGCCGGCGCGTCGTTCGTGCCGTCGCCGGTCATCGCCACGAGCCGGCCGCCGGCCTGCTGCTCCTTTATCAACGCCAGCTTGGCCTCCGGGGTGGCCTCGGCGAGGAAATCGTCGACGCCTGACTCCTCGGCGATCTTCGCGGCGGTCAGCCGGTTGTCGCCGGTCACCATCACCGTCCGGATGCCCATTGCGCGCAGGTGGTCGAAGCGTTCCTTCATGCCTTCCTTGATCGTGTCCTTGAGGTAGACCACGCCGAGGATCCGGCTGTCGCGTGCAACCGCCAGGGGGGTACCGCCTTCGCGCCCGATTCGGTCGAGCTGGGCTTGCAGCTCGGGTGGCGCCTCGCCGCCCTCGTCGCGAACCCATGCGATGATCGCGTCGCCCGCGCCTTTGCGCAGCTGCTGGCCGTTCCAATCGACGCCGCTCATCCGCGTCTGCGCGGTGAACGGCACGAACGTCGCGTCGCTGCGCGACATGTCGTGCTCGCGGATGCCGTATTGCTTTGCTAGCACGACGATCGAGCGCCCCTCCGGCGTCTCGTCGGCGAGCGACGCGAGCTGGGCCGCCTCGGCGAGCTCGGCCTCGGCAACACCGGGCATCGGGATGAACTCGAAGGCCTGGCGGTTACCGAGCGTGATCGTCCCGGTCTTGTCGAGCAGCAGGACATCGATGTCGCCGGAGGCCTCGACGGCGCGCCCAGACAGCGCCAGCACATTGCGTCGGACGAGGCGATCCATCCCGGCGATGCCGATCGCCGAGAGCAGCGCACCGATCGTCGTCGGAATCAGCGCGACGAGCAGCGCGATCAGCGTCGTCTCGGAGATCGCTGTGTGTGAGAACAGGCCGAACGGTCGCAACGTCGCGACGACGATCATGAAGATCAGCGTGAGTCCGGCCAGGAGGATGTTGAGCGCGATCTCGTTTGGCGTCTTGCGTCGCTCGGCGCCCTCGACGAGGGCGATCATGCGGTCGAGGAAGGACTTTCCAGGCTCCTGCGTGATCTCGACGACGATCCGGTCCGAGGTGACCCGCGTGCCGCCGGTCACCGCGCTGCGGTCGCCGCCGGATTCACGAATGACGGGCGCGGACTCGCCGGTGATCGCCGACTCGTCGACGGTGGCGATGCCGTCGATGACGGTACCGTCGCCGGGGATCACCTCACCCGCGAGGACCACGACGATGTCACCGCGCGCCAGCTCGGCTGCCGGGCGGACGCTGCCGTCCTGCATCGTCGCCATCGTCTCCTTGCGCATCGAGCGCAGAGTGGCCGCCTGTGCGCGACCTCGTCCCTCGGCGAACGCCTCGGCCATGTTCGCGAAGACCACCGTGAGCCAGAGCCAGATCGAGATCGAGAACGTGAACCACGAC
>DATAJI010000353.1:0-2654 GCA_036262195.1 Solirubrobacteraceae bacterium | reverse complement strand
GCCGGCGACCAGGCGCACCGCGCATAGGCTGCCCGCGGTCGAGCCGTGGCTGGCCGTGCTGCGCGAGTGCTTAGAGGCCCTAACAAAATGATTGTTGGTGTCGGGTGAGCTGTTGGTGGCAGATGAGGGCGCAGCCGATCGTGAGGAATGCTTCGTGGATGTCGGCGCGCCGGTCGTAGCGGCGGGCGAGGCGGCGGTGGTTGTGCAGCCAGGAGATCGTGCGCTCAACGACCCAGCGCTCGGTCCCCAGACCGGAGCCGTGTTCGGTTGGTTGCTGGGCGCTGCCGCGTTTGGCGATCCGCGGCGTGATCCGCCTCGCGCGCAGTTCGCGGGCGTGGCGGGCCGAGTCGTAGGCGCGATCGGCCAAGAGCGCCTTGGGCCGGAAGCGGTTGTGCGCGCCGATCGGTGGGACACGATCAACGAGCTCGATCAGCTGGGTGATGTCGTTGCGATTCGCGGCCGTCAGCGTCGCGGCCAGCGGCAGCCCGTTGCCGCAGCAGATCAGGTGGTGCTTGCTGCCTTTGCGCGAGCGGTCGACCGGCGAGGGCCCGGTCTGCTCGCCCCCCCTTTGGCCCGCACGTGCGAGCTGTCAACGACCGCCCTGGACCAGTCGATCTGGCCGAGATCATCAAGCTCGTCCAGCAGCACGTGATGCAACCGCTGCCACACGCCCGCGTCGTTCCACTCCGCCAGGCGCCGCCAGCAGGTCATCCCCGACCCGCAGCCCATCTCTTGGGGCAGGTCCTCCCACGGGATCCCCGTCTTCAAAACGAACAAGATCCCCGCCAGCACCTGCCGATCCGCGATCCGCTTGCGCCCCGGATAGCGCGCACGACGCTTGATCACCGGCAACTCCGGCTCGATCCGAGCCCACAACCCGTCACTGACAAGAGGCTTCGCCATGCCGCGTGCTTCAACACAGCACTACATAACCCTTCATTCTGTTAGGACCTCTAACAGTGGAGGGTGTCCGTCTAACTGTGTAGGCGGTGGTTGATGGTTAGTCGGGTAGCCGGTCTCCGAAGTGGATTTTGAACGCGAGCAAGGCTTTCGTCCAGCCGCGTGTCCTGGTCCATTGTGGGACCGCGTTTTGGATCGCGAGGTAGATCAGCTTCCGGGCGGCGTCCTCGCTGGGGAAGCTGCCCTTCGTCTTGACCGCTTTGCGCAGCTGCCGGTTGAGCGCCTCTATGGCGTTCGTGGTGTAGATCACGCGGCGGACCTCGGGCTCAAACGCCATGAACGGTGTCACGTACTCCCAGGCCGATCGCCACGCTTGGCCGATCACCGGGATCTGTGCGCCCCATTTCTCCTCAAACGCCTCGAGCGCAACAAGCGCCTGGTCTTGGTCGAGCGCGGTGTAGATCGGCCTGAGGTCCTTGATCACGGCGTCGTATTGGCGGCGCGGCACGTACTTCAACGACTGCCTGATCAGGTGCACGATGCACGTCTGGACCGTGGCCTGTGGGAACACGGCTTCGATCGCCTCCGGGAACCCTTTGAGGCCGTCGACGCAGCAGATCAGGATGTCTTGGACGCCGCGCTGTTTGAGGTCGGTGAGAACCTGCATCCAGAACTTCGCGCCCTCGTTGGCCTGGAACCACATGCCGAGGACGTCGCGCTCACCGTCCATGCCGATCGCCAACGCCAGGTAGCAAGCGCGCCGCTGAACGCTGCCGCCATCACGAATCTTCAACACCAGCGCGTCGAGGAACACGACCGGGTAGACGTCCTCCAGCGGCCTGGTCTGCCACGCCCTGGCGTCCTCCATCACCGCGTCGGTGACTTTCGAGATCAGGTCGCGGCCAACCTTGACGCCGTAGATCTCCTCCAGGTGCGCCTCGATATCCCTGGTCGACAAGCCCCGGCTATACAGGGCAAGGATCTTGTCGTCGAAGCCCTCGAAACGCCGCTGACGCTTCCTAACGATCTGCGGCTCAAACGATCCCGCGCGATCCCTGGGCGTCTGGATCTCGACCGCGCCGCTCTCCGTGATCAACGTCTTCGACGTCGACCCGTTCCTGGTGTTCCCGGCACCACCGGGCGGCTCCTGGTGTGGCTCATAGCCGAGATGGTCGGTCAGCTCTACCTCCATCGCTCGCTCGACCAGCCGCTTCGTCAACTGCGACAGAAGACCGCCAGGGCCGGCGATCTCCTCCTCCGTGCGGGCACCAGCGAGCAGCTCGTCGATCACCTCGTTCGGGAGCAGCGCCCTGACCTCCTCGGCGAGCTCCGGCCTGGGACGGGGTGTCGCACGGCGCGCAGCGCCAGCGCGTCGCTCCGCTCGCCCTACGGGCTCGCTGCGCTCCGCGCCGGCGCCACCCGGATCAGAAGCGTCATCCAACCTGCTTGAGATTGTCGTCGACATGGATCTCCTTTCGAGAATCCATGCCTACACAGAAGATCGGACACTCCCGGACCGTCTCTTAGGTGTGGTTGGGCGATGAGGATGGGCGTGCGATGCGCGTCTGGTCGCGAAGCTCTCCGAGCCGGAGTACTTGATCGCGTTCCGCGAGGCTGTGTTCTATGGACACGATCGCGAGCAAGCGCAGCGGCAGCCCACTTTCGGCGGCCGCCTGCATCTTGTGGTGGCCGTCAAGCAGGAAATGCGTGAAGCACCAGTGGGCGTAGTAGTCCTCTTCGGGAACTTGCAGCAG
>DATAJI010000352.1:0-8686 GCA_036262195.1 Solirubrobacteraceae bacterium | reverse complement strand
GCGGGCACGTCCGCAACAAGGAGGGCGAGTTCCGTGCGGTCCTCGAGGACCTGCGTGACATCCCGATCGTTGGTGATGTTCGAGGCGCTGGCTTCTTCCAGGCTGTCGAGCTCGTGAAGGATCAGACGACGAAGGAGACGTTCAACGACGACGAGTCCGAGGACCTGTTGCGCGGCTTTCTCTCCGGCGAGCTGTACCGCCACGGCCTGATCTGCCGCGCCGATGATCGCGGCGATCCGGTGATCCAACTCGCGCTGCCGCTGATCGCCGATAGCGAGCAGTTCGAGGAGATCGGACACGTGCTGCGCACGGTGCTCACAGCGGCGAGCGAGCGCATCGCCTGAGCGGCTCTGAGGTGAGCGCAAACGGCAAAGGGCAGGTGCGCGTCGTCGTCCTGGGTGCGGCGGGCACGATCGCCCCGGCGATCCTCGAGGATCTTGCGGCCTCCGATGAGGTTGTGAACGTGCTCGCGCTGGACCTCGACGGCGAGCGCGCCGCGGCCGCCGCAACCGCTCACGGCGGCGAGAAGGCCACTGCGCGCGCGGCCGATGCGCGGGCGGGCCTCGCGGAGCAGCTCCAGGGACATGACGTGCTGATCAACGCCGCCTCCTACAACGTGAACCTCGACGCGATGGAGGCCTGTCTCGCGGCCGGCTGCGACTACATCGACCTCGGCGGTCTCTATCACGTCACGATGGAACAGCTCGAGTTGGGTGACCGCTTCAAGAAGGCGGGACGGCTGGCGTTGCTCGGCATGGGCTCCAGCCCCGGCAAGACGAACCTGATGGCTGCTCGTGCGGTGGCCGAGCTCGGCGATGTCGACTCGATTGACATCATCGCCGGCGGCCGCGACTTTAACCCGCCGGGATCCTTCAGCCCGCCGTATGCGGTTCAGACGCTGATCGATGAGGTGACGCTCAAGCCGGTCGTGCTTCGCGACGGCAAGCCGACGGAGATCGAGCCGCTCACGAGCGGCGGCACGATCGACTTCGGCGAACCGATCGGCAGCGCCGAGACGATCTATACGCTGCACTCCGAGCTGGTCAGCTTCGGCGAAAGCTTCAACTGCGCCGAGTGTTCCTTCCGGCTGTCGCTCTCGCCCGCCGTCGAAGAGCGCTTGCGGGAGCTCGCTCAGGGCAGCCCGCAGGACATCGCGCGCGCTCAGCGCGAGGCTGCGCCGCCGTCCGCGGAAACCGTGTCGATTCACGTGATCGAAGCGCGCGGCTCCGGGCGAATGATGCGCGTACGCAGCGTCACGAGCCCGCACAGGCCGTTTGCCCTCGGTGGTTCGGTCGTCTCCACAGCGGCCCCCGCGGTGGCTGCGGTGCGACTTTTGGCGCGCGGCAGGATCGACGCGATCGGTGCCCAGTTCCCGGAGCGCTGCATCGATCCTGAGGATCTCTTCGCCGAGGTTGCGACGCGCAGCTGCGAGATCAGCGTCCGCGTCGAAGAGCTCGCAGCATGAAGGTCGGCGTCCCGCGCGAGACGAAGGCTGACGAATACCGGGTATCGATGACGCCGGCCGGCGTGCGCGAACTGTGCGAGCACGCTCACGACGTGCTCGTCGAAGCCGGTGCCGGTATAGCGAGCGGCTTCTCCGACGAGCAGTTCACGACCCAGGGCGCAACGATCGTTCCCGACGCGGACTCGCTGTTCGCTGACGCCGACATGGTCGTCAAGGTCAAAGAGCCGCTCGACTTCGAGGTCGCGCGCCTGCGCGCAAAACAGATCCTGTTCACCTACCTTCACCTCGCGCCGGCGCCCGAGCTGACACGGGCGCTCTGCGCATCGGGGGCCACTTGCATCGCCTATGAGACGGTCGCGGATCGCCACGGTCGGTTGCCGCTGCTCGCGCCGATGTCAGAGATCGCGGGCCGGCTTGCCACCCAGGCCGGGGCCTTCATGCTGGAGAAGCCGCTGGGTGGCCGCGGCGTCCTGCTGGGTGGCGTCCCCGGGGTCGCCGCCGCGAACGTGATGATCATCGGCGGCGGCAACGTTGGCCAGCACGCGGCCGCTGTGGCGATCGGCCTCGGCGCGGACGTCTTCATCTTCGATATCTCAATCGACCGCCTGCGCGAGCTCGAAGTTGCGCTCGGCGGACGTTGCTCGACCGTACATTCCTCGACGCTCGCGATCGAGGAGATGTTGCCGCGCGTCGACCTCGTGATCGGTGCGGTGCTCGTCGCTGGTGACCGCGCACCATACGTGGTCCGTCGTAGCCAGCTGCCGATGATGCGACCTGGCACCGTTCTGGTCGACGTCGCGATCGACCAGGGCGGCTGCTTTGAGACCTCGCGACCGACGACCCACCACGAGCCGACGTTCGAGGTAGACGGAATCACGCACTACTGCGTTACGAACATGCCCGGTGCGGTGCCGGTGACTGCGACGCATGCGCTCGCAAACGCGACGCTGCCGTACGTGCTGGCGCTTGCCGACAAGGGCGCTGCCGCGGCTGTGGCCGCCGACCCGGGGCTCCGCCTCGGCGTCAACGTAGCCGGCGGCCGGGCGACGCATCCGGCGGTTGCTCGCAGCATCGGCGAGCAGCCCACGGCCATCGAGACGGCGCTCGGCGCCGCGTAATCAAGGGAGGGACGCATGCGAGAGCTCGAGAATTTCGTTAACGGCGCGTTCGTCGCAGCCGCAGATGGCGCGAGCGAGCCGGTCCTCAATCCGGCGACCGGCGAGGCGATCGCGCACGCGCCACTCTCCGGAGCCGTCGACATCGATGCTGCGGTCACGGCTGCGCGGCAGGCATTCGACGGCTGGTCGCTGACGACGCCGGCCGCACGCGCCGAAGCGCTGCTCGGTCTCGCCGCGGCCGTCGAGGAGCACGGCGACGAGCTCGCGCGCGAGGAGGCCGTAAACGCCGGCAAGCCGATCGGCTCGGTGGTGAGCGACGAGATCCCAGTCGCGGTTGACAACCTGCGCTTCTTCGCGGGCGCTGCCCGCTGCCTCGAAGGCCGTGCCGCCGGTGAGTACATGGAGGGCTACACGTCCTACATCCGGCGAGAGCCGGTCGGCGTGATCGGTCAGATCTCGCCCTGGAACTACCCGCTACTGATGGCGATCTGGAAGATTGGCCCGGCGCTTGCGACCGGCAACACGATCGTCCTCAAACCGGCCGAGACGACGCCGATCACGACGCTCCGCCTGGCGGAGCTGGCCGCAGAGTTCCTGCCGGCCGGGGTTCTGAACGTCGTCTGCGGTCACGGCGACCCGGCCGGTCAATCGCTGGTCGACCATCCGGACGTCGACATGGTCTCGCTCACCGGCTCGGTTGAGACCGGCAAGCGGATCGCCGCCAGCGCCGCCGCGACGCTCAAGCGCGTGCACCTCGAGCTCGGCGGCAAGGCGCCGGTCATCGTGTTCGACGACGTCGAGATGGAGAGCGCGCTCGAGACGATCGCCGGCACCGGCTACTACAACGCCGGTCAGGACTGCACCGCCGCGACACGCGTGCTCGCTGGTCCCAAGGTCTACGACGAAGTCGTGGCAGGGCTCGCAGAACAGGCGCAGGGACTCGTCGTCGGCGACACTCTGGCCGAGGATACGACGCTCGGGCCGCTCAACTCGTCGCGCCAGCGCGAGCGCGTCGAAGGCCTGCTCGAGCGGCGCGCCAAGCACGTCGAGCTCGTCACCGGCGGTAAGGAGCCGAGCGGCTCCGGCTTCTTCCTCGAGCCGACAGTGTTGGCTGGGCTGAAGCAGAACGACGAGCTGATTCAGCGCGAAATCTTCGGTCCCGTCATCACCGTGCAGCGCTTCAGCGACGAGGAGGAAGCGATCAAGTGGGCCAACGGGACCCCCTACGGTCTCGCTTCGTCGGTCTGGACGCGCGACGTCAAGCGGGCTCTGCGTGTCTCCAAGGCGCTGCGCTTCGGCTGCGTGTGGATCAACGACCACATCCCGCTCCCGTCTGAGATGCCGCACGGCGGCTTCAAGCAGTCCGGCTACGGCAAGGATCTCTCGATCTACTCGCTGGAGGACTACACGGTCATCAAGCACGTGATGGCGAAGCTCGATTGATCGGGTATCGCCCGCCTGTCACCCGCGTAGGGGGCGTGCTGTTAGCGAGGCCCCGATACTCAGCCACGGCGCGGGCAGGCTAAGCGGGCGGGAGCGGGCTGGGGGTTGGTGTGCGCAGTGCGTCGGTGAGGAGCGCCAGGTAGCGCTCTGCGCTTGACGGCGCGGCGCAGCTGGGGCTGTGCTTTGCCGTTGCCGTCACCATCTGGATCAGCAGCGGCAGCTCTGACGGGGCGAGGTCACGGCGGATCTGGCCGCTGGCCTGGGCTCGGGAGAAGAGGCTGCAGAGCGGCTTGAAGACACGGTCGCGTATGTCGTCCTTCAGCTCGAGCATCGCGCCTGCCTGATCGAGCGCCTGCAGGAAGACCATGTTCGCGGTCTGGATCTCGACCAGCGCACGGATGCCGGCGAGCAGCGCCTCCCACGGATCGGGCATCGCGGCTGCGGCCGCGACGGCGAGCTCGAGCTCGCCGATGCGCGTCTCGAAGATCGCGTGAAGCAGTCGCTCCTTCGTCGGGAACCGACGGTAGATCGTCGCCGCACCGACGCCGGCGCGTCGTGCGATCTCCTCGATCGTGACCTCGTAGCCGAGCTCGGCAAACGCCTCGTGCGCGGCGGCGACGATTCGGTCTTGGTTGCGCTGCGCGTCGACCCGCAGCACGCGGTCGCGGGAGCTTGTGGCCATCTTGTAACCGATGTTACCAAAGCGGAATGCTCACTCTCACTTGTGCTAGCGTGTGCGCCGAAATCGAGAAAGCGACCAACCGGGGGTTGATCCATGAGAGCGCTTGCACGCTGGTGCATCGCCCACCGCCGCAGCGTGATCGTCGGCTGGGTAGTCGTCCTGATCGCGGCAAACGCCGCCGGGCTGGCCGCTGGCTCGACGTATAACAGCAACTTCAAGGGCCCGAGCAACTCGGGCTCGCAGCTCGCGATCGACCTCCTGACCAAGGACTTTCCCCAGCGCCGCGGCGACCAGGCGGCGATCGTCTTCGAGGCCAAGGCGCCAATCGTCAGCACTGCGGTGCGCGCCGACATCGACCGCCTGCTGTCGAAGCTCGCCGGCTACCCACACGTCAGCGGCGTCATCTCGCCCTACGTCAATTCGCACCAGGTCGCGCCGGGCGGGCACATCGCCTACGCGACGGTCCTCTTCGACGAGCGCTCCTTCCAGCTGCCGACGACGGCGATCGATCGCGTGATCTCGACCGCGGAGGCGGCGCGCAGCTCGACTCTCGCCGTCCAGCTCGGGGGGCAGCCGATCGAGCAGGTCGAGCCGCCGAAGACCGGCCCGGCGACCGGCGTCGGCATCATCGCGGCGATCATCATCCTGCTCCTGACCTTCGGCACCGTGGTCGCAGCCGGTCTGCCGCTGCTCACCGCGCTGCTCGCGCTCGGCACGTCGCTCGGCTTGATCGAGTTGCTGACCCACGTCCTGGACGTCGTCAACTTCACCCCCGAGCTCGCCGCGATGATCGGCCTTGGGGTCGGCATCGACTACGCGCTCTTCGTCGTCACGCGCTACCGCTCGGGACTCGACGCCGGACTCGAGCCGGACGAGGCGATCGTCACGGCGATGGACACCTCGGGCCGCGCCGTGCTGTTCGCGGGCGTGACCGTGGTGATCGCGATGCTCGGCCAGCTGCTCGTTGGTGTGGCGTTCCTGCGCGGCCCGGCCGTCGGCTCCTCGCTGACAGTTCTGCTGACGATGCTCGCCGCGCTCACGCTCTTGCCGGCGGTGCTTTCGAAGCTCGGTCGCGGTATCGATCGCCTCGATCCCTTCCACCTGCGCCATCGCGAGCGCTCGGGCAGCGGCTTCTGGGAGCGCTGGGCCGGCTTCGTTCAGCGCCGCCCGCTCGCCTGCGCAATCGCCTCGGCGGCGGTCCTGCTGGTGCTCGCCTCCCCGATCCTCTCGTTGCGACTCGGCGCAACCGACGCCGGTACCGACGCGACAAGCACGACCACCTATCAGGCCTACCAGCTCGAGTCCAAGGGCTTCGGCCCCGGCTCGGCCGGCCCGATCGAGACAGTCACGAAGACACCCAAGCCGCACGACACCGCGGTCGCCGCGATACTCAGCGCCGCGTTTGCCCGCCAGAAGGACGTCGCGGCAGTTGCCCCGGCGACGTACAGCCCGAACGGCGAGATCGCGGTGATCAACGTCGTGCCGAAGACGACGCCGCGGGCAAAGGCGACCTCGACGTTGCTGAGCACGCTTCGCAACAACGTGATTCCAGCGCTCGAGAAGCGGACCGGCGCTGTCGTCTACGTCGGTGGCACCACGGCCCTGTTCGCCGACTTCTCGAGCTACATGGCGAGCAAGCTGCCGCTCTTCATCGGCGCCGTCGTCCTGATCTCCGCGATCCTGCTGCTCCTGGTCTTCCGCTCGGTATTCGTCGCATTGAAGGCGATCGCGATGAACCTGCTGAGCGTCGGCGCCGCGTTTGGCGTCGTCGTCGCCGTCTTCCAATGGGGCTGGCTCGGCAGCGTCGTCGGCATCTCCGCGACTTCGCCAATCGCCGCGTTCTTGCCGGTGATGATATTCGCGATCGTCTTCGGACTCTCGATGGACTACGAGGTCTTCCTGATGTCACGCATGCACGAGGAGTGGGAGCGGACCGGCGACGCTGCTCACGCGATGCGCCATGGCCTCGCCGCAACCGGCCGCGTGATCACGGCTGCCGCGGCGATCATGGTCTGCGTCTTCGGGTCGTTCGTGCTCGGCGACAGCCTCACGATCAAGCTCTTCGGTGTCGGCCTCGCGGCCGCCGTGTTCCTCGACGCGTTTCTAATTCGCACTGTGCTCGTCCCGGCGATCATGGCTCTGATGGGGCCGCGCGCCTGGTGGCTACCGCGGGGGCTCGACCGCGCGCTGCCCCGGCTCAACGTTGATCCGGGGGCGCCGGAGATCGCTGCCGAGGGCGTCTGAGCAGCGCCTCGCCGCCGTCAGCCCGCGAGCGACCAGATGTCGAGCACACCGCTCGACTGACGGTTGTTCGCGTTGCCTTCGGGCTCGATTACGTAGCCGTCCACGACGATCGGGCTGTTCCAATGGCCGGTGCCGGATGTCAACGTGGTCAACAGCTTGCCGCTGCGAGGGCCGTAGACGTCAACGCCGCCCGAATCCATGTCGTATACGTAGAGCAGGCCGCCGGCGAGCACCGGGCTGGTTCCGTGGGTTGCGTTGCTCCAGGCCGCGTGGAGGCGCCGGTGGGAGAGGTAATAGGCGGTGGTTCCGCCGCCATCGGCGACGAACACCATCGTGTGCCAGACCGTGGGAGCGCTGAAGAGCATCGCGCCGCCAGGCGTCGGCAGCACCTGGAGCTGGCCGCCAGTGCTCTCCGGCAGCGGATCGCGCCGTCCGTCAAGGCGATTCAGGCTAAGCAGCCGCAGGACTCCGTCCTTGCCTCCGATCAGAGCCAGATGGCCAGGCAGGACCGCAGGCGAGCCCGAGCCCTCGTCGAGGTCTGAGCTGTTGAGCGTGGCTTGGTTGACGGGCGTGTAGGCCTGGATCAGTCGCAGGCCTGGGAGGCTCAGTTCGATCACGCTGTCGCCGAAGTCCGTCGTGCCGTTCCACGGAGCGTTGCCGGTGGCGATCAGCACGCGGTGCGACCCGGGCAACACGACCGGGCCGCTGCGCGAGAGGATCGCAGAGTCGCTGGCCGAGCAGGTTGGTGGCGAGATGATCTCGTGGCGGCTCGCGCACAGCGTGTTGAAGACGTGCTCGATATGTCCGCTCTGCAGGTTGATCGCGACGATGTGGCCGACGTAGGGAGGTGCGTCGCCGATGTAGCCGCCGGTCGTTGCGAGCAGCTCGCCGTCAGCGATGTTGAGCGAGGCGGTCAGCTTCTCGTGCGAGGGCAGGACGGTAATCCGTACCGGCCAGCCCGCCGCCTCCTGGCCGCTCTCGATGCTCAGCTTGTGAATCAGGCCATTCGGCGAGGTCGCGTAGACGTAGCCGTCGCTGCGGTCAGCGATCGGCGTCGCCACCGTGAACTGGTAGGTACCAGCCCAAGCGCCGATTCCCGGCGGCGTGAACTTCCAGAGGATCGCGCCGCTGGCTGGATCGATCGCCATCGTGATGCCGTAGGTGGTCGTGACGATCACGACGTTCTGTGCGGTGCCCGCGACGTTCACGTTACTCAGGAAGATCGGCGAGCTGTCGACCGTCCCCGGCAAGTGGACCTGGCGGAGGTGCAGTTGCTTGACGTTTGCCGCAGTGATGCCGGTTGACGCGTTGGTCGCGCCGGTCCGCTGCGGGTTCAGCCCAAACTCCGGCCAATTGGTCAACGTCGCGGCACCGCTGGCGTGGCCCGCACTGGCAATCTCGGCCGTGGCGAGCGGCGCTGGCGCCGCGGCGGTGCGGTTGCCGCCGACCGAACCGACTGCCGCGATGGCGGCTGCTGCGGCACACAGGATCGCGGTGGCGACGATCACGCGCCGGCTAGGCACCTTCCTCATCCCTTCCAAGGCTAGCGCCTAGCCCACGTGGGCTGGTGCGAGCGTCGCCGCCGGCGTTGCGCCTTTGGGCTTGCCGACGACGTTTACCTGGAACGACGCTGAGCCGTGAGCCGGGAGCGACGGGATAAGGCTCTGCCCGGCGGCGACCACGCGTGAGCCGGCGAGCGCGACCGCGTAGACCGTGACGTCGGTCTGGGGCGCG